>JACVJG010000047.1 GCA_015711875.1 Candidatus Solincola jinzensis
GACGAGGGGAGGGGAGAGGGTTTGGCTTTCCCTGGTCGCGGGCACGGGAATCGCTTCCCTGACGACTCTGGTCCTGGGGTATCTTTCTGCCTTTGGAAGCACCTCCTTCCTCCTTTCCCTGTGCCTTGTGGGCGGCTTCCTGGCGGCGCTCGCCGTCGCCCGGCGGCGGGGGGCAGGGGCGGAGGAAGAGGTCAAGGGAGTCCGGGCGCGCAAGGGAGTTCAGGCGAGCCGGCGGTGGAAGGAGGTCGCGCCGGCCGCTCTCCTGGTGGTCCTGGGCCTGGCCATCTTCGCCCCGCCCTGGCGCATCGTCTCCGGGTTCTCCGACGTGGGGATATATCCCAGCATGGCGGCCAATTTGGTGCGCGAGGGAAGGTGGTGGGTGGAGAACCGGGCCGCGACGGAGATAGCGCCGGAGCATGTGGAGCTGGTTTACCACCCCGTGGAGGTATCTCCCGGGGAGATCGTCTATCACGAGAACCAGTTCTACGCCTTCGAGGACCTCGCCACGGGCAGGGAGTGGCCCCTTTTCTTCCACCTCTGGCCCTCCCTCCTGGCCGCCTTCGCCGTCTTTCTGGGCCTGGAGAACATGTTCTGGGCTCTGACCTGGGTTAGCGTGCTGGTTCTTTGGGGGTTATTCCTCATGGGTCGCCGGTTACTGGGGGAAAGATGGGCCTGGGCGGCCGTGGTACTGGCGGCGGTTTGCCCGATCACGATCTATTTTGGAAGGTATACGGGCTCCGAGATGATGAACGCCCTGCTCTTTTTGGGCGGTGTCCTCTGCGCTCGGATTTATCTCGGCGATGGGAGCATGGGCGAGGATAGACCCCCCGACACCTCGCGTGGGAAGGGGAGCGGTGCATACGGTATGTCCGCTCTCTCCGCTTTCGTCTTCGTGCTGGGTTTCCTCTGCCGCATCGATTTCCTTTTCGTCCTGGTGCCCTTGCTGCTCTTCATGGCTCTCAGAGGGGTGCTCAAGGGTCTCCGCGGCCCGGACTGGGTGTTCCTGGGAGCGGTGTCCTTGGGAGCGGTTTTCGCCATAGCCATGGGCCGCCTGTATGCCCGCGTCTACTTTGACAAGACATGGCGCAGCTTCTTCGGAGGATCTATTTGGCCGCCGGTAATTTGTGGAGTGGCGCTCCTCCTTGTTGTACTCGGAATGGCCTTTTCTCCCTCGAGGATACGTCTGTCAGCAGAAAAGCTCTTCCGTTTGCGAGGGGTTTGGGTCACCCTCCTCTGGGCCTCGCTGGCGGTCCTCTTCGTTTGGCTTTATTTCCTTCGTCCTCTGCAGCCGGACAACATGGTTAGTTACGGGTTCATCAAAGCCATAGAAGGCCCCAGCTACCGCAGCCAGGACTTCCTGAGGTGGGCCTGGTATCTTTCCCCGATAGGATTGGCGGCTGTCTTCGCCGGTTTCGCCTTGTGCCTCTCCCGGCGCAGGGAAGTGGGGGATGTATTCCTGGCCCTGTGTGGCTTCTTCTTCACAGCTCTCTATGCCGTGAACATGCGTGCGCTCCCCCTGCATATCCTAATGATGCGCCGTCTGGTCCCGGTCATCCTGCCCGCGGGGCTGTTGATGATTGCTCTGACCTTGAAGGAGATGGCCGGGACGGCGGATCGTTTGAGGGTAAGGCGTCCTGCGGTCAGATTGGATAAGGAAGAGGTCTCGGTGGGCGGAGCTGCGGGAATGGGGATTGCACCCGTATCCGCTGCCTGCGGGCGGCATGCGCTTTTTTCGGATACGGATACTGGAAAGGTGCGGAACGGGAAGGAGGACGGCGGAGTTTCCGAAGAAGGCGGAAGAGTTCTCAGGAAGAAGGACTCCCGGGGAAGTAAAATCCGGAAAAGACCCGGTCGCCTGCTCCGGGTCGGAGCGGCCGGGGCCTGGTTCCTCGGTGCGGCCGCGGCCGGCCTCTTCCTTTACCTGGTCGCCTTCATGGCCCACGCCTCCATGCCGCTCTGGGGGATAGACGAGGGAGGAAACCAGTGGGAAGCGGTAAGGGCGGTGGCGGGGGAGATGCCCGCGGGCGGGGTGTTGCTCATGGACTACCACAGCGGGGACCACTTCGGACCGCCATTGCGCAACTTCTATGGGGTGGAGAACGTGTGGCTCAAGGAAGGGACCATGTTCGATCCGGAGAAGATGCGGCTCCTCCTCGCCGACCTGGGTTTCCCAGAACGCGAAGTCTATCTCCTCTGGCGTCCCTCCATATCCGGCGAGCGGCTTTTCCTCCCCCAAGAGGTGGAAGCCGTGGAGGCCACCTACTTCCCGGTCCGGGAATATGCCCTGGAGAGGAGCTTCGAGCACCGGCCGACGGAGAGGAGGAACCCGCTGGAGATATACCGGGTTTTCAGGTTGGAGGCGTTGTCTGTGGCTGGAGAGAAGCACTGACCCGTTTGCCTGGGATCACGATACGATGTCGGTTACATATCGGTTACACATCTACTCGTTGTTGGTGCGGGGAGGCTTCAGATGGCTGGCGAAACCGCATGGCCCGAATAGAGGAGGACGAAGGTCGTCTTTGTGGCTGGCGGGGTACAGGCTTTCCGCGCAACCAGTCCATCATCAGGGCATCCGGATGCTCAAGGTGCGATGCCTGGTTTCGGAAGCACAGCGGTAACCTTATGCCCGCTTTATTGAATGAGAATCGGAGCAAGAAGACGTCCACGAAAGACATAGAAACGGCCAAAGTCGTCTATGATGCCGGCTTTCCGCTCCAAAGACATCCATGAATGATGCCGAAATGCCCTGGCCTGACGAAGGAGGCGTTGATGAGCACAACGGACATGTTCGAATCCGATGAATGTGATAGGGTGGATTTTCGAGGTCCCTCCAATGATGGGACGGTTTACCAAAGGTGATAAAGATGCCTGGAAAAAAGGTGGTGAAATGGTGGTGCAACCTCTTCTATCTCTTCGATTCCGGGAATTGAGTGGCGGAAGTGGCGGCCTAATTTGCTGTATAGGACATGAGGGGGGATAAAGATGGGAAGTCATATCGCGAAAACAGCAAATATCAGTGAGACCGCCGAATTGGGGCACAATTGTGTGATCGAAGACGGGGTATCAATCGGAGAGCGGACTCGCATCGGTCATAACGTGGTCATTCATGAAGGGACACAGATAGGCGACGATGTGTTTATCGGGGATAACGCGGTCCTCGGTCGTCAGCCCAAGGTAGGGCCCAGCGTTACCAGAAAGGTGTTCGTAGTCGGCCCATTACGGATTGGAAGCGACGTGGTTATAGGAACTGCGGTGATTATATACGCGGGTACCCTTATAGAGAAGGAATGTATGGTCGCTGACCTAGCGGCGATAAGGGAGGGTTGCGTGATCGGGGAACGAGCGCGCATCGGGCGGATGGTAATAGTAGGCAATAAGGTCAGCATCGCCAGAGATTGCGTGGTGCAGACCGGAGCGGTTATTTCTTCCGACACCATACTGGAGGAAGACGTGTTCGTAGGGCCTGGGGTGTTTACTTGTAACGACATGTATATGTCTCGTAAGGATGTTGTTTTCCGAGGTCCGGTTATAAGGCGAGGTGCATCTATAGGCGGGCAAGCGACACTCTTACCTGGGGTGGAGATCGGGGAAAAAGCAGTGGTTGGGGCGGGAGCGGTGGTGGTGAAGGATGTTCCCCCATCCGTCCTGGTGGTAGGCAACCCGGCGCGAATAGTTAAGGAATATGGCGCCGGCGATTTTTTTGCACCGAGAAGATAAAAGCCGGGAGGCCTTTTCTGTTCAGCGTCTTTCATGGGGCGAACGGACGACGATAAGCGTTCCCTTCCTGAAGGGCCGATACATCTCGATCGCATATCCCCGGAACTGTGCGGCCACCTTGTCGACGCTCCAGAAATGGACGTAGAAAAGGTGTTTCTTCGTCTTCTCATGGACGGGACCAATTATTATTGTTCCACCATCGGCAAGGCAGCTCTTCAGGTTGCTCAGTGCGGAACGTAGGTCATTCTCGGTCACTATGTGCTCCAGGACGTCAATCATCAGGATGATGTCGAATTTCTCCCGGAGACCCAACTTACATACGTCGGCCTTGACAAAGTGCACTTCAGGATAGCGCTTGGCAAGCTCGGGGAATAAAAGGTCGGTGATGTCGACGGCGCAGTAATAAGCTGAGCCCGGGAAGCAGAAATCGAGGTAATATCCGTTACCCACGCCTATCTCCAGCACCCTCTTCCCGGCGAAGTCGATTCCGGATTTGTGCAGGGCATCTTGGAACTCCCGAAGGGACCTCTCGTATTCAAGGCGGTTCCTCACTTCTTCTGTGCCCTCGTGGCCCACACCGCGGAAAGACATCCCATGCCTGGCGAAGCGATCCCTCCAGTAGGCCTCCGCATCATAGCCGTTGCCTTGGCGGTATTTAAAGGGGTAATAGGTCACTTTGGCCACTTTCAAGAGCAGATCGCGTAAGGACATCTCTTCTCCCCCTTCAGGTTCCGGCCTTGGTATTCATTGTCGCCGCTTTTGACGGGTCAAAACAGGGACGGAGGCGCCCAGGAGCAGGAAGAAGACCATTTTCATGATCGAGGTGTAGGTGCTCATGTAGTCCACCCGGAAGACCGCAAGGAACGTTGCTATAAGAACCATCGATGCGGAGCCAAAGAACACCTGCCCGGGTCTTCCTACGAAAGCCGCGTCCACGTGCTCGCTCCCGCCTGCGTGGACATATAGCGTGGACGAAAGGAAGACGAGGAACAGAGATGCCGCCCAGGGTAGACCGCCGTGAACGACTTTATCCCCCTTTATCCAAGACATTACATGACTTTCCAAAAGGACAGCGGAGACGAACATGGACAGGGATATCGTGGTCAGAATTGCCTTATGCCTATATCTAGGCAACGCTGTGCGTCTCCGGCGGGGAAGGTGGTTTCCCGTCGCGAGGAAGGCGAGGCTGGCCAGGAGATAGAAACCAGACAAGGCCAGTAGAATGGAGAGGAGTATAAAGTATGAGTCCCTCCCGCGAGTGAGGTAGCCAGTCAAAAAGGCCGGTACGCTCGCGGCAACGAACATGACGAAGAGGATCGGCGATCGGGGCCTGTTCACGATTTCAATCCTTTCCCACCCGGAAGAGCGAGTCATATTCCTCCATGCGACTCAAACGGTAGCCTCTGCGGGTCAGTACTCTTAAGAGCTCCTCGCTGTCCGATGCGGCCAACACCAGGTATCCCTCGTCGATCAAACGGTCGATGGCGGGCAGGATATCTCGTTCAATATCTACTATAGGGAATAATCTCTTGATTTCGGGGTTGCTGTCCACGTCCTCCTGGGTGAAACAGAGCCCCACCTGGATATCGTCGTAGAGGTCCTTATCCATCCTCTTGGTGAAGACCACCATCGGTTCCGCATGGGCGGAGAGTAAACGTTCTTTGGCCCTGCTATATGTCTCGGCGCGTTCCTTCAGCGCCTGTAGGTTCATGTGTTCGAGGCCGCCAAAGGTGAAGAGGGCATAAGATCCCATTGTGGCGATGAGCACCAGCACGGCAGTTGCCTTCCATCCCCGGGATAGGATTTGGTGGAGGGAAAGGGAGGCGTAGATGATGACCACGGCATAAAGGGGTATGAAATATCTGGGCATGGAGGCGGTGATGGAGAACTCCTGGAAACTCCATGTCCCGGAGCGGGAAGCATACATAAACAGAGTCGTCAGTACCACAACGGCCATGAGGATGTTGAGGGGCTTTAAAGCAGCCCTTTGCCTTTCCCTCCAAGCCATCGCGCATCCCGCTAGCCCCATAGCCGCCATGAGAGGAATATAGGCGATCAGGTGCGTGGATAACGCGTGCAGGACGCTTCCCGGATCGAATTTCGGGAAAAGGGTGTAAAAAGTGTTCATCCCTGTCCCCGCCACCTGCCCGCTGCGGTAGATGCTCCCGTAGACCAACCAATTCATGGCTACAGTGGCTAGCCCGATGACCGCTGCGGGCAGGATGAAGGCCAACCTCTGACGTGGATCCAGCCTTTTTCTTAGTAAAGTTAAAAAGACAAGAAGGGCGAGGATGTAGACGGCGTTGGCCTGCCGGATGAGAAAGCATAATCCCAGTGCGGCGCCTGAGAAGGCCGCGAGCAGGGCCGATCTCCTCCTCATGGCCGAAAGGATGCAGCCCAGGGATAGGAGATACATGGCGAACGACGGGGTGGCGTCCAGTATCTGGTTGGAGTTGAACACGTTGGTCGGCAACAGCCCGTAGAACGCTCCGGCCAGGAGGCCTGCCCTATACCCGGCCATCTCCCTTGCCACCAGATATATGCCGATGACCCCCAAGGAGGCCAGGAAGGGGACCACGAAAAAGGGCAAGCCGACGTACATGCCAGCTGCCACCAGGAAGGAGAGCCCGAGGGAGTTGAAGGCCGTGTACTTGTTCTTCATCGCCTCCACGTAAAGGCGTCCCCGAAAGATCTTCATCCCCAGCTCCTCGTTGAGGTGGGAATTCAGGTATACGGTGTGATTCCTGTGGATCTGCCTGGCCACGCAGTAGGTGTTGTTCTCGTCGGGGGAGAGGAAGGAGCTCCTGTGGGGTAGGGAGAAGGCGAGGTAGGAGTAGAAGAGGAAGACCACCAGCCAGAGGGCCAGCAGGGGGAGGTTCAGCCTCTCCTGGCGCGAAGTCCCCTTCTCCTTCGCTCCGGCGAACATGTTTCCCCGTCCTCACAAGGCCTTCTGGAGATGGTCGACCACGGTCTTCGAGGGTTGGATATGATCGAAACGGCCGATGCCCTCCTCGATGCGCAGGCGATCGGGCCGGGAGAGAAATTCCCTCGCTTTCAGGAGGTCGAAGCCGGAGATGCGGACGTTGCTGTAGTCGGGTTGTTCCACGCTTTCCCGGAGCACGAGGCATGGCACTCCCAGTATGTTCGATTCCTGCTGCGGCCCGCCTCCGTCGGTGACCAGGAACCTGGCGTTGGCCAGGAGGTGGATGAATTCGTGGTAAGGGCGAAGGGGCAGGATGTCCAGGTTGCGCAGCGCGGCCAGCCTTCCCAGGAGCCCTGCGCGCTGCAGGCTCCGGCGCGTGGACTCGTGGAGCGTCAATACCAGCCGCTCCGAAGCGAGCTCTTTCTCCAGGAGGTCGACCACGAAGGACAAGCGGTCCCTAGAGTTGAGGAGTTCGAACCTGTGGAGACAGACCAGGGAGTATTCGCCGTGCTTGTAAGGGGTTTTACAGCGTTGATTCTGCAGCGCAAGACGGACCGCGTCCAGGACGGTGTTCATCCCGATGTCTATGACCTCCCCCCTCACGCGTTCTTTCCGCAGGTTCTCGATGGCCCTGGGCGATCCGGCGAAGAGCAAGTCCGCGTGGCGGTCTACCAGCTTCCGGATGATCTCCTCGGGAAAGGGCTGCAATAGATCATAGGTGCGCTCCCCGGCTTCCACGTGGGCGATGCGCAGACGGAACCGCTCGGCGAGGATGAGGGAGAGCAGGGCGGGAGGGGCATCCCCGTGGATGACCACCAGGGCGTCCCTGGCCAGGAAATCTCGGAGGTGCAACTTTTCCCCTCCACGGTCGAAGGTTCCCACAAGGACACGGAGGAGATTCCCCCCCAGCCATATTAAAGCCTCGGATTTCGTGGCGATGTCGCGGTGCAGGCTTAGGAGCTCCATGTCCGGCGGCCTGAGACCAAAAGAAACGGATATCTCCCGGGTGATACGGGGGTGCTGGTTGGCGTGCGCCAGCACATAGGGTATGCCCCGGCGATCCATTTCCAGGAGAACGGGAGCCATTTTAACATATTGCCCCTTAGTGCCCAGGATGACGAGCAGGTTTTTCATCTCCCTCCTGTAATCTCTTGGCCTTAGGCGTTCGCGAGCGTGAACATCATCTTCATACCAGTTGGCTCCCGGTAAGGCAACCGCGACCTCCGGGAATCCTGGCCGAGAATCGGATTGACGATGGATATTCATCCGGTCGGCTCCTGGTAAGGCGATGGTGAGGCCATGTTCCTGCGGCCTTTGCGCGCCTGCGCTGTTTGAAGCCAGCATACTGGGCTGAAACAGATCGCCGATGAGTCGTTCGCCCCCTGCCGCTCGAGGCCTTTCTTCGTCATCCAGAACGCATTCCCCATACAGCTCATCAAGCCAGGGAACCCCTGATGCTGACGCAAGTCCATGTCTTTTTCTGCGAACCGCTGGGGAGTTTGTTATGACGATAAAGCCCACCCCCTTGGTCGGTGCAGCGACCCCCGAACTCCTGGGGGAAGGCGCAAGGAATGTGGTCTTCAACCCGGTATTAAGTTAAACTGCCTCTGGGAATTAGCGGGTCCGACGTCGCGAAGGCGATCTGGAGGACTCAAGGGAGCCTATGGACGCCGAGCAAGTGGGGAGGATGGAATCATCAGGTGGAGAGCCGGTCGCCAGGGGCATGGCTTTTCTCCTTCTGAGCCAGGCTGTCTTTTTGGTCTGTGGTTATTTCATCCACATTTATCTGGCCCGCAGCCTCGGACCCCGGGATTACGGGATCTTCGGTTTCATCATAGCCGTGCTCACCTGGATGGAGATACCGGTATACGGGAGTTCGAACCTCGCGGTGAAATACATACAGGCCTGGCCTGATCGTTTTCCAACCTGGAGTTCCTTGTTTTTCCGGGCCCAATGCCTGATAACCGTCGCCTTCTTTTTCCCGTTGGCCGTCTTTAGTGTTGTCATCGGGTTAAAGAGCGAGAAATATGGTTTTCTTTTCCTGCTCGCCTTTCTCGACCTCTTGTTCGTGGGCTTTTATCAGTTGTATCTGGGGTGTTTGAACGGGTTCCGCCTTTATGCCCGGCAGGCGACGGCCTCCATCGCCTATTCGCTTTCCAAAGCTGGCGGCATATCGGTGCTGGTTTATTTAGGTTGGAGGATCAGGGGCGCGCTGCTGGGCAACGTCCTTTCTTCGATCGTTGGGTTGCTGATGGGTTACCTTTTATTCAATACACGCTGCGGATCGCAGTGTGGCGGTTCGCTACCGGGATACGGCGAGGGGCAGGAAAGAGTTTCGCTCACCCGCTTGATAAGGGAATCCCTCCTCTTTGCCCTAGTGCCACTGATGGTGAATTTCGTCTTGAACCTGGACCTGTGGATAATCAACTTCCTGCGGGGAGGTTCGGAAGTCGGGTATTATGTCTCCGCCGGCACCCTTGCGAGAACCGTGTTCTTCCTTTTTTCGGCGACCTTCATGGCTACCTTCCCGGCCATAGTCTCGTCGTTTCGTCTGGGCGTGGCTTCGGAAAGGACCAGGAGGTTGTTCAGCCTTTCCGGCGATTTTTTCCTGGCCGTGACCCTCCCCTGTGCTCTATCGGTCAGCGTCAACGGCAGGCAAGTGGTCGCTCTATTCTTTGGGAAAGATTATCTGCAGGCGGGACCGATCACTTCCATCCTAGGCATGGCCATGGCTTTTTTAACCGTTTATGTGTTTCTCGTCTATGTTCTCTACGCCGCCGGGAGGTACTCGAAAGCGGTGCGCATGCTGGTCTGCACCGCTTGCTTGGACATGGTTTTCGTGCCTCTGCTGGTCCTGGCGTGGGGATTGCAGGGGGCAGCCCTGGCCACGACCACGGTCACTTTCGCTGGGTCCCTCCTGGCTTACCTGGCGATAAAGAGGAATCTCGCTCTGTCGTGGGGGTGGCGAAGGATAGGTATGATGTTCATGCTATGTTGTCTTTGTTTCCTGCCCCTGCTGTTCATACCTAGAGAGGGTGTCCTGTTTGCGCCACTTTCTCTGATTGCCTTCCTTGTTTATGGTCTCTCCTTGGTCAGAACGGGTATCATAAGAAAGGTCGATCTGCGAATGGCCATGAGGTCCATTATCCCTGAGTGGCAAAACAAGTCTTCGAATTGAAAAAAACGAGGAATAAAGTGTATGAGCGCGGACATCGATTTCATCGACATTTTCGACCCAGCAGCGGAATACCGACCATATGCGCGAGAGATAAAGGAAGCCGTTCTCTCCGTGCTGGAATCTGGGGAATACATCCTTGGCGAACAGGTCGCGCTTTTCGAGGAGGAGCTGGCACGTTACCTGGGAGTCAGGCATGTGGTGGGCGTGGCCTCAGGCACCGATGCCCTGGTCATCGGCCTACGTGCTTGCGGGGTTCAGCCTGGAGATGAGGTCGTCACCACTCCCTTCTCCTTCATCGCCACCGCTTCGGCGATATTGCACGCCGGGGCCAAACCGGTCTTCGCGGACATCTCACTGCGCGATTACAACATCGACCCGGAGTCGGTTCTCAAATGCTTGAACGAAAGGACGAAAGCCATAATGCCAGTCCACCTATACGGTCATCCCGCTCCCATGCACGAATTGATGCGCATTGCCGATGAAAAAGGTTTGGCCGTCGTCGAGGATGCGGCACAAAGCCTGGGGGCGAAAATCGGTGAGAGGAAGGTGGGGAGCTTCGGAACGGTGGCGGCTTTCAGCTTCTATCCCACCAAGACCCTGGGAGGCTTCGGGGACGGCGGAGCGGTGGCCACGAATGACCGGGAGATCGCCAAAAGGGCGAGGATGTTGAGGGATCACGGCCGCGTGGACAGTAAGGAGCACGTCTTGCTGGGATACAACAGCCGCCTGGATGAGATACAGGCTGCTGCCCTACGGGTGAAGATACGTCATCTGGATGAGATGATTGAGAGAAGAAGAGCAGTCGCACGGTCTTATGGGGAACTGCTCGAGGGGACGGATTTGGTCATACCTGTAGAGGGCGAGGGCGTCAGGCACGCCTACGGGCTATATACGGTCAGGTGTAGTGAGCGAGAACGATTGGCGGAATTCCTGCAGCGCAGAAAGGTGGGGTGCGGGATATATTATGCGCGCCCCATCTTTGAGCATCCTCTTTTCCGTGATCGTCCTTATGCCGCGGATGCATGCCCGCGGACAAGATTGGCATGCCGCGAGGTTCTTTCGCTGCCCATGCATTCCGGATTGTCCCCGGTGCAGGTGGGGTATATAAAAAAGGTTTTAAGGGACTGGCGAAAAGAGAGGGCGTCGGTGTGAAGATGTAGGGTGTTTTAAGCGCTCTCCGCGACGCTCGCCTGTGAGCTCGTTAATCTATGTGTGGGGATAGTAACCTATACGTGGGGATAGAAGCGAGGAGGAGGTCTGGTCTTGTGCACCCACATATCCGAGAAGGCAGTTGTGGACCCGACGACGGCAATAGGGTTCAACTGCGTGATACACGATGATGTGCGGATAGGCAGAGGATGTGAGATAGGCGACAACGTGGTCATCCATGCCGGAACGGTAATCGGAGACCGGGTATGTGTGGGAGATAACACGG
>JACVJG010000048.1 GCA_015711875.1 Candidatus Solincola jinzensis
TCGCCTAGTTCGCGTCACGAGGCGCGGCCCTTAAGCCCCGCCTAGGACTCCCCTTCCATCTCCTGGTAGAGGGCGTACTTATGCACTTTGCCCAGGGGCGTCAGGGGCAGCTCGCTGCGGAAGACCACCTGGTCGGGTACCTTATAGCTCGCCAGGTGCTCGCGGCAGAATTCCTTGATCTCCTCCTCCGTCACTTCGGCCCCCGGCTGCGGCACGATGTAGGCCCTTCCCTTCTCCCCCATCACCGGGTCGGGGTAACCGAGCACGGCGGCGAAGAGAACCTTGGGGTGCTTGAGAAGCACCTCCTCCACCTCGGGGGGATAGACGTTCTCGCCCCCGCGTATGTACATCTCCTTCTTGCGCCCCAGGATGTGCACGAAACCGTCCTCGTCGATGAAGCCCATGTCGCCGGTGTAAAAGAAGCCGTCCTCGTCGAAGGCGGCCGCCGTGGCCTCGGGCTGGTTATAATAGCCCTTCATCACCGCCGCGCCTCGCACGGTTATCTCCCCCGCCTCGCCCCGCGGGACCTCCCGGCGCTCCGGGCTCATGATGCGCACCTCGATACCCTCGTTGGGCACCCCTATGGTGGTGGAGATCTTCTCCCGGGGGTGCTCCTGGCGAGTGAAGGTTATGGCCCCGCTGGTCTCGGTAAGACCGTAGCCGATATAGGGCACGATGCCCATCTTCTCCTCGATCTGGTCCACCAGCTCCGGCTGTACCGGCGCCCCGGAGATGACGGCATGCCTCACCGAGGAGAGGTCGTAGGAGTCGAAATCCGGCTGCATGAAGAGGAGGATGTACTGCGCAGGCACCTGGCCCATGATGGTGATGCGCTCGTCCTGTACCGTTTGTAAAACCTGCTGGGGGATGAAGGTGTCCAGCATCACCAGGGTGGTGCCGTTGTACAGCATGCTGGCTATGGCCATGACCCCGCCCCCCACGTGGTTGTTGGGGATGTCCATGAGCAGGCGTTCGTCGTCGCTCAACCCGGACGAGCTGATCTGCCCTTTCACGTACTCGGTGATATTGCGATGGGTGAGCATGGGCGCCTTGGGCTGCCCAGTGGTGCCGGAGGTGAAGAGGAGGAAAACGGTGTCGTCCTCCTGGACCTCTTTCTTCCTCTCCGCGAGCTCGGTCTCGCGCCCCTCGCCCGCGGCGAGGAACTCCTCGTAGGTCATGGCGCCCTCCACCTTGGCGGCGTCCTCTTTGCCGCCGATCACCACCACCTGGCGCAGGGCGGGTAGCTCGTCACGCACCGCGTTGAGCTTGGCTAGGAAATCCGAGTCCATGAAGGAGGTCTCGGTTATCACCACCGAGGAATCGGAATGCCCGAGGATGTACCTGACCTCCGCGGGCGCGAAGCGCCAGGACACGGGCACCGCCGCCGCCCCCACCTTGGCGCAGGCGAGGTAGCCGAAGATGAACTCGGGGTGGTTGGGGATATAGAGGCCTACTTTGTCCCCGCGCTTCACCCCCAGAGCCAGCAGCCCGCAGGCTACCCTGTTCACCTCACGGTCGTAATCCGCATAGGTGATGCGCCGGTCCCCATAGACTATGGCCTCGCGATCAGGCCTCTCCTTCGCCCATCTCTCCAGCGGCTCGAAAAGCAGCATGTCACACCTCCGCTATTCCTTCGCCTCTAAACACTTCCCTCCATGCAAAGCAGGCTTTACCTTTAAGGAGCATGATCCAGCCTGAAGAAACATCTCTCCGGCTCCAAGTATTTCCTTCCGTGTTCCCGTCAAACCGCAAAGGCCTGGCCTGAAAACACGACCTGGAAGGGACCGTCATATCTCCGGCTCAAAGCGTTGCCTTTCATACAAGATCCTTTCCCGCGCGCGTTCGCTCATTACCTCGCTGTGGGACAACACTGCACATCCGGCACGTGGCACGCCCGTTCGCGCGGTCGTTTTCCCAGGGCACCACATCCGCGAGAAGAACGAAAACACCGCGGTCATGCGCATCATCTGCATTTAACGCCAAGTGGCGATATGTACAGGACATACATCGGAAAAACGCGAGATGCATTCTCGTGCTTTTTCGTACGTATCACCTCCCTATCCAATATCGATCAGACGTTCTTTGCGATCCCATAGGGAAAATTGCATCCCCTTCTCATGCCCATCACCTGTACTTATCCTCGGAGCTGAGCACCGCGACGCCGCAGACCACGCCCCCCAGGCCTCCGAGGTTGTGGACCAAGCCGGTTTTCGCGCCCTCTCTCTGGCGCCCCTCCGCACGGCCCTGCAATTGGCGCGTTATCTCGTAGACCATGCGGCATCCGGTGGCGCCTATGGGATGCCCGAAGCACTTCAGGCCCCCCGAGGGGTTGACGGCCACGTCGCCGTCTATGGAGGCATGCCCTTCGCGCACGAACCTGCCTCCCTCTCCTTTGGCGCAGAAGCCCAGGTCCTCGTAGTTGAGGATCTCGGTGATGGTGAAGCAGTCGTGGACCTCGGCGCAGTCTATCTCCTCGCGCGGATTCTTTATGCCCGCCATCTCGTAGGCCATCTCGGCTGCCTTCACGGTGGGAATCCAGGTGAGGTAGTCGAAATCGGGGTCGAATGGCAAGAGGTTGGAGAAAACCGCCATCCCCAATCCGCGCAACACCACGTAATCGTCGCGGTACTTCCTGGCGATCTCCTTTCGGGTGATGATCACCGCGGCGGCGCCGTCCGAGATAGCGCAGCAGTCCAGAAGGCCCAGAGGCCCGGAGACGATAGGGGCCTTCATCACCTGCTCCAGGGTGACCTCGCGGCGGAAATGGGCCTTGGGATGCGCGGCCCCGTTGTAGTGGTTCTTCACCGCCACGTAGGCCAGGTCCTCCTTGGTGGTGCCGTACTTGCGGGAGTGCTGGGGGAAGGCCAGGCCGAAGGCGCTGGGGGCGGTGAGGCCGCGCAGCAACACCGGGTGGCCGAAACCGGCGGTGGGCAGCCCACGACCGGCCTGGTCGGTGAGCTTCTCCACCCCCGCGGCCATCACCATATCGTACATGCCGGATGCCACCCCCAGGCAGGCGTTACGGAAGGAATCCAGCCCCGAAACGCAGTAGTTCTCGGTATGGGTGATGGGGATGCCGTAGAGCTTGAGAGGATCGGCCAGGGTCGCCCCGGAGAGCCCCGTGAAGGGATACTGGATACCGATCCAGGCGGCTTGGATGTCCTCCGGCCGCACCCCGGCGTCTTCGTAAGCCTCGTAGGCCGCCGCCACCAGCATGCTCTCCACGTCCATGTCGAAGTTCTCGCCGAACTTGCAGGCTCCCACGCCGATTATGGCTATGTCGTGCAGGCTGCAGCTCATCCTTGCTCACCCCCTCCTCTCACCGGACGGCATTTCCAGAAATAGGTATAGAAGTCCTCTCCTTCGAAGAGCTTCCGGAAGGTCAGCTCCACCTCCATGTCCAGCTCCACCGCCTCGGGATCGCGGTCGGTCATGTGCAGGAAAATACGCCCCCCTCCCTCCAGGTCCACCAGGCAGAGGGTGGTGGGGGATTCCATGGACTCGAAAAGGCGGTCGTTGATGAAGTTGAAGAGCCTGCCGCGCCGGGACAGCTTCACCTCCTCGCTGTCGCCCTTGCTGCGGCAGCGCGAGCAGACTATCTGGGGCGGGAACCTCACCAGCCCGCAGTTGCGGCAGCGCGAGCCGTAGAGTGAATAGAGCTCCCGGCGCTCGCGCCAGAGGATCACCGTGGAGCTGGAATATTCGGGCCTGCCCATGCGCAGGGCATCCCGGTAACGCAGGAATACCGGGTAGCTCTCCAGGGCGGTCTGGGAGGAGAGGTATCCGCGCAAACCACGCCGGGAGGGAAGCGCCTTCAAGGCCTCGGTTACGCGGAAGAGGAACACGTCCACTCCGTCACCATAATTGGCGAGCAGGACAAGGTCACCGGCGTCAAGGCCGCTCTCCAGGGCTCCCGCCAGCATCATCAAAGGCTGGGCGGTTCCCGTGCCCCCCACGAAGGCGAAGAGGGCGTCCTGAACCTGAGAGGCCGGGTCGAGCTTGAGCGCCTTCGCTACCGCCCCATGGCTGCGGAAGTCGGGCGCGGAATAGACCGCGCGCGCGATATCCCCCGGCCCCACCCCGAACTTCCCCAGCGCCGTCCTTATCCCCGCCACCACGCTCTTGCCGAACCCCTCCGTCTGCGCCATGCGCGCATTGAACTCCTTGAGGGTGCGGTCGCGTGACTGCCGGCGCCAGGTAAGATATATCTCGTCGGGCGCGGAGTAGGATCCCAGGCATTCGGCGATCACGCCCTCCCCGGAGCCCACGAGCACCGACCCCGCTCCGTCCCCCAGGGTCTGCTCCCACGTGGTCATGGGGTCGGAGGCCCTGGTGTCGGCCGCCGTTACCAGGATGTTGTCCGCCTTTCCCGCCTTCACGGCGTCCAGCGCCGCCCCCAGGGCGGAGGTGGAGGCGCGCAGGGAAACGGCGAAATCGGAGGTGTACACGCCGCCCGGGGCGTCGAGCACGGTGGCGATGAGGGTGGCGGCCGATTTCTCCGCGTAGGGCGGGGTGGTGCTGGCGAAGAAAACCCCTCCCAGTGCGGCGGCGTCGAAGCCGGTCAGGCAATCCGATGCGGCCTCCCAGGCCATGGTGAGGCTGTCCTCGTCGAAATTGGCCACCGCCACGGTGCCGGGAGCGCCGGGGATCCCCCAGGCGCGCGCGACGGCCTCGCGGCTCATCCTCATCCATGGGACATAGGCCCCGAAAGACTTGATACCGATCATCTCATCCTCCCTTGACTTCCTTATGTCCGGCCGCCTGACCGTCGCCTTGAGGCGGACGACGGAAGCGATGCCCACCGGAGATCCTCGTCCGTTCTCCGCATGGCCATGGTGAACGCCCCCTTTCGGGGGCTGGCGACCCGGCGCCCCTTTGCTCCCACGCCTTCAGCCTTCCCGACCCGCGCGGCAAGGCCGATAACGCCTGGTGTTACGAACACCCCGTGAACACGGCTATATACTGTAAAATAATGACATTTGCTGATGACACTAAAAACGCAAAAGGCAAAAAGGATTTTCGATCACCCGCAAGACGCGAACCCCCTCCCCAAGATCATCCGCGCCAATACACACCAGCCGAACGACGCAATAGTGTGAACCGGAACTTAATATTACCAGGGAGGTGGCTCGAGCCGCAATCCATTCCACGGCTGGCCCGTCTCCCAATCTTGCTCAACCAATAAAGCCTGCCGAAAAGTTTCAGCATCCGCGGCGGTCAGGACTTATCCTTTTTCTGAGGGGGAATCGGTTGCCGGCAAGCGATATGCCCGCCTGACGGATTCATGCCCATCCCACTGGTGAGCCCGGTGTCCCGTTTCATAAAAGAACGTGATTCCCCAAACCGGGCAGGGGGCATGATACCGCGATAAGCTGAATCATCGCGGCGGAAATGTTTGACTTAACGGTTACTTTATGGTAGCTTGAAATAAACATAACGCGGCGTTCGTGTTCGCCCACTAAAGGGCGCGAGAACGGCAGATGCAAGGTGGGCTGGCGATGTGGATCACGAATTCTATGGAGACAACAAGTGGGGTGTCAAGCGACCCGGCCTGAACATGGCCGGGCTTTTATATAGGGCAGATACACCGGCAAAGAAGGGAGACTCGGGGGCAGGCGACTAAGGCAGGCTGTATCGGGTGACGAGGGCTCGCCTTAAGGAACAGTATAGGGACTGGGACTCGCTCGGCGTAGAGATTCAAGTTCGCCCCGGCTATAAGGGGCATGGCACCCGCTGGATACCCGTCATCCGACCCCAACCGCCACGTCGCGGAACCCCGGATTCCGGCTCCCGCAAAGGGATGGGGGAAGCAAGGGCATCCTCCGCCCGAAGCACGCGAGAGAAGGAGGTTGATGAGCATGAGGAAGGCGAGGAGGTGGCCGGCTTTCCTGGTCATCGCTACGCTGGTGGCCACCGCCGTGCTGGCGAGCTCCGCCGCGGCGCTCGCAGCGGAGGCGCAAGCGACCTCCGGCGAAACCGGGGGGGTCATCGAGGCCCTGGTGTGGGACGATTACAAGAGCCCCGACGGCAAGTACACCGACGCCGACCTGGTTGACGGCATCAAGGTTAACCTGTATTACTTGAAAAACAAGGAATGGGTCACCAGCCTGGACCCCACGGTGGAGAACTTCGAAGGGCCGGATCCCAGCGAATACCTATTCTACATCGATTCCACAAACATGTGGGGCGCACCTGTCCGCGACTACTGGAACGGCGAATGGGTGCTGGTTGGCACCAAGGTGACCGGGCCCGGCGGCTACGCCTTCGGGCAGGAAAACACCATTATCGAGTACCAGCACGGCTGGGTGGGATGGAACAACCTTCCCCTTGATTCGTGGGGAGACAACACCTTCTACAAGCTGGAGCTGGTGGACAACGGCACCTTCAAGCCCCTGGACGGCGGGGAGAGGATCGCCCAGCTGAACCCATGGAACTTGCACACCAAGCAATACCTCCCACTCACCTTCGACACCACGCCTCCTTTCTCCATCCAGTCCACCTCCGCCTATATCGGGGGCACGGTGTGGAGCGACGCCAACGCCGACCAGCAGCGGCAGTGGGCGGAGAAACCCCTGGAGGGATGCACGGTGGTGCTCACCAATCGTTATGGCTCAAAGGTGGCGACGGCCACCACCAACCGTTACGGTTACTTCTACTTCCAGGGGTTGAAGCCTGACACCTACAAGGTGTGGGTGATGAGCAAGCGCAACTTCAAGCAGGTGAAGCCCTATTACAAGCTCCTTACCTGGCCCCCCAGCGGTTGCGAGAAGGGCCATTACTGCATTTCCGCCGCCAGGGGCAAGTACTACGACAACAACGACTTCGGGCTCCTGGACATGAAGGACTCCGTGTGGGCCAAGCTGTACTACGGCCTGTGGTGGCTCGGCCTGCTGCAGTACCAGTTCACCTGGTAGATCGCTTTACGCGGCGGCGCCAGCCATGAGGCGCAAGCCGCAACGTCGACTCCGGGACCCCGGCCACTCATGCCGGGGTCCTTGCTCTTCCTTCCGTGCCCGGCTTTTCCCGGCATCCCGAGGCCTGCGCCCGTCGATGGCCTGATGAGCGAATCCTGTAAAACGCGCACCATCGTCGATGGCCAGACAGGAATTAATATATCCCGGAAGTCCCGGCCACCTGCAATCGTGGCTCATCTCCCGGAAGCGTGGATAGAGACGCGCGATGGCTTGACACCCACTTGAGAAAGCCGTGTCGGTCACGGCTCCGTAAGCCATCGTGCATCAAATGACACGCGGGTTTCCCGCGTTTTATGGCGAAAAGCCAAAACCGTACATACCTGAGCAAGCGAGTAAGAAGCGATGCGTCTTGAAACCTACCATTCACTTGACAGGGCAAAAGAGTGGAGGTGGCCTGGGCAAGCGAGCAAGTATCAATGCGTCTTGAATCCCCGCATGGGAAAAAGTGAAACGGGCATGTCCGAGGAGACGCTCTGGATGAATGCGGAACCGGGTGAGCGACAAGGGTCTCCTTTTTACGGATTCTTTGAGGATGACTCATCGAATGCCGGCGCAAAGCCCGCAGCGATGACGCGCGATCAGCGCAAGAAGGAAGCCGTCCAGGCCGGTGGATCAGGCAGCGCTCCCGCGCCGACCGCCTCTCGCCATGAGGCCCGGGTGTATCGCTGTCCCGCCGGCCTAACGAACTCGTAATAGGAGAAACCCATCCCCACCGTGAGGGTGGGGCGCCCCTCCACGGGCGCGATAACGTAATAGGTCACCGGCCTTCCCGTCGCCGCCTGCAGGAATTCGTCATATACCGGGTCGTGGTATAGATCGCGTACCGCGCAGGCGCACGCGCTCCCACGGCCGAGTTGTCCCTCCGGAACCCTCAGGGGCAAGGCCGCGATGAAGGAAAGGGTGTCCCCTATGGCCGCTATGGCGGCATATTCCTCCGGCGTGGGAGCCTGGTTGCGCAGTTCCTTCTCCGAAACGTCCTTGAGGGTGACGAGCAACCTGTGAAGGGCTTCCAGCCTCTCCTCGCTCTCGGGATGCGAGAGGCCGCGCTCGCGCAGGCCGCGGCGCATGACGTCGGCCAGTGCCGCCAGCCTGGCGTACGCCTCGGGCAACGGCTCGACATAACCCTTCTCCGAACCCGCCGCGCTCCCTTGCGCGCCGCCCTCGGAGACGTTCTCCACCCCCGCGGCCTCGTCGCGCCCCAGCTCCACCCAAGAGCCCAGGAATGAATAGAGACCGCGATCAAGCCATGCCGTCCCCTGCATGAAAAGAGGGTATCCCTCGCCACGTGGTTGCAGCGCCACCCGCAACGCCTCAAGCCAGCCCCCAAAGAGGTCCATATGCGAAGGAGAGGACGCCGGTACCGCCAGCTTGTCGCGCAGCTCCGCCATGCTCTCACCGTAACCCTCCATGCCCGCATCGCCGTAAACCTCCTCCAGGATGCGCAGGGCCCGCTCCGAGCCCATGGCGGCGGGCAGGTCGAGTCCCCTGGGAAGGAGCCTGGAGGGCACCTTATCGGCAACCAGGCTCGCGTAGACCTCTCCCTCCCTCCTATCGCGAACACCGAGAAGGCGGAAACAAGGCTCCTCTTTCTTCCCTTCTCCGCTCGGTCCGTATGTGAAGGAGGCCCCCGACTCGGCGGACGCCAGCGACAACAGCCCATCAACGGCGGAATCGTCCTCGAGGTCCCGCAGCGCAAAGCGGCTCCCGAAAACCTCTCTGGTGAACCTGGCAAGGTCATAGGCGTTGAAGTCGCTTACCGCTCCCGCCAGAAAGGCGTTGGTCTGGTAAAAACGGTCCCAAACCGCCAATGCGGCCTCGCCGTCGACCTCGGCCTCGTGAAGGACCCCGAGCAGAAGAACGGCTCGCCTGGCCATGTCGCGAGCCTTATTGACATCGTCCGGAAGGCTTCCCTCGCGCATGGTGAATCCCATCTCCCCCAGCCAGGTGAAAGCCCTGAAATAACCCTCCATCCCCGATCCCGGACCATAGCCCTCTCGAGGCGCAAATACGGCGTAATCCACGCTGGTCCCGAACAAGGGAGAAACCGCCTTCCCTGCCGCTCCCGTCACCAGGGCGAGTTCCTTGTCCGCCAGCTCACGGGCCTCCGGCGGAAGCCCCACCTCATCCCCTAAAAGCCCCGATGCCACTCCGAGAAAGGCGAGATCGGCGAGGGCCGCCTCCCTGACCACGCCTTCCGCCTCCTCGAATAGGCCGCGCATGGATTCCAGCATCGCCCGCACAAGACCTCGGAGATCATCCGCGAGAACCTCCAGTTCCAGGTTGTGAAGAACACGCGCGGCCAGGCAGTGAAAGGCGAAGAGGGCGGCGTCTAAAGTCACGAACCTGGGGGCCGTGATGGCCCGATACGCCTGGTCGATACGCTCCCAGGATCCCCGCAGGGCAACGAAGCCGTGGGCCGCCAGATCCCTCCTAGCCTCCGCGCTCAAGGCCGAGGCGGAGGCCCCCGCCAGGCCGGAGAGATCGGCGCCCACGCTGTAGGGAGGGACATGCCCGGCGGTCGCCGCTGGCACTGGGTAATAGAGGGCGAAGGCATCCTGGTACGCCCGCCCCGAGAGGTTTATCTCACCACCACCGGGACTCCCGCCGCACCCGCATCCCTGCGGAAGGCAGGTCAGCACAAGGGAAAAAGCAACCAGGCAAAAGGCGGTCCGTGCCCGCCACACCCGGCGACGCCTCTTTCGTGACGGCAAGGGAGATCTCATCATCGCACACCCCCGGTTCTGACCCGCGCCTGGACGCTATTATGATTTACGCCGCCCTCTCCCGGTTCCCATGCCGGAGGACGCTCGCAAGAGCCGTGGCCTCCGTTGGCCGCGCTCTCTTGGCGGTAAAGTCCCGGTCCTTCCACTATAGGATTATGCATAAGCCCCTTCCCATCCCCGCGGCGCCTTCCCTCCGCTGCGCAGGAATTCACCTTAGGGCATGTTCATCACGGTTAACCATAGCCTTCCTCACTGTTTGGTCGCTCTCCTGACAAGAAGAAGAATATATATCGCTTCCCTATATATCGTTTCTCTAGGTGTCCAGACACAGATCCTTATACGCTACCCTTCTACTGCCTGGCCGCTCTCTTTGCAAGGGGAAGGCTTTATGTTGCTCATAAACGATTCAGACATAGATACTTATCCGCAACCGAATCAGATATCGGGCTTCCATGCACACGGAAAGCTATAATCTCCTTGAGGGGCACCATGCGCAGACCTTCACGGAAAGGAGGCCAGCGGTTGCCAAAGGAAAAAGGGTTCACGCGGCTCGCGCTCGCCATCATGTTCATGTCCATAGCGCTCGTGACGGCGTTTTTTTACGCGGGATGCGGCGAGCCGGAGCTTCCCGCCAGAGTGGCGGAGGCGGAAAAGCCACCGCCCGGCGACATCCCCGGGCTCTCCTCTGACCAGAGCAGGGTAGTGGATGAATACGGCTATCCCGATCATTTCTTCATCTCCATCGACCCCTACAGCTCCGACCGCGTGGAGAGATGGACCTATTTCAGCCTGGGCAAGGCGCTGGATTTCGACAACGGGCGCCTGTTCGGCGAGGAGCCGGTAGAGGACCAGTCTGATCGCTATCCGCCCACCGACCTGCGACCCCAGGATTTCGGCAGCCTGGCCACTCCCGCGGAGGCCACCGCGATATTGGGAGAGCCCCTCTTCACTCACGATACCAAAGACAGCTTGATGCCCGAGAACACCATCATGGTCTACGAGAAGGCGGTGCTGCTCTTCCGGGGCGACAAGCTCATAGGGGTGGAAACACAGGTTAAGCCGCCCGCGCTGCCGGCGCCATGAGAGCTCGCGGATCGCGGGGCGCCTGACCATCTTGCCAAGTGCGATGGCGTGAAGGGTAGCGGCTTTTGGCTATCGCGCCTTCTTCAGGTCACCTATTGTCTCAGGGGCCCGAAAAACAACCCGTCAACCCTGTCGGCCATCCAGGCTGGACAAGTCGAGCGGGCAGTCCCAGCGATGTTCCAGCCCATGATATAGGGCTTGCAGGACCACATGATCCAGAAAGCAAAAGCTCGAGGGAGAATCGTGTTCGAACCGCCTGAGGCCATCGACGGAAGCGTTTGGTGGATTGTGGAGCGTCATAAGGGGAATAATCTATTAAAGCAGTCTCTTCTTGAGCCGATGGGGAAAATCCTGGCCCGGCCGCGGCAAGCCCAAGGCCTGACCACCCTCTCCCGGGATGAAGCGCTGGAAAAACGAGGGCGAGCGTCGGTGGGATCAAGGCGGGCGGCGTTGA
>JACVJG010000049.1 GCA_015711875.1 Candidatus Solincola jinzensis
TCATACCCTGGTGATAATATAAGGTTTGCGGACAAAGCGCGGCTCGGCAGGCGGCACGGGAGGCGTCCAGGCAGAGGATTAGCGCCGAGCCCACGCCTGACGGGGGTAGCGGAAGGCGCGTCGGGCATCCCGACGATCTTTTGGGTAGGCCTATGGATAACAACTATGCGGCTATCAAGAGAGGGGAGGCACTGGACCCTCGCGGTCGAGAGGTCGCCTTCCGCCTAGTGTTTACGCTTTTGCTGTTAGGCCTGGTGCACCTCGACCGCCTGGGTTTCGACCTGGGAGGGGAGATCGCGTACACCCCACTGTATATCCTCGCCGCCATATATCTCCTCTACGCGGCCGTCACCTATTTCCTTTATGGCCTCATGGGGCTCAAGGGATCCGTACGCATGCTCACCGGCGCTTTGGATATCGCCTTTTTCTGCGCGGCGATCCATTTTTGCGGAGGAGTTGAGAGCTATCTTTTCCTTTTCCTGGGCCTCGCCCCCCTCATCGGCGGCATATATGAGGGGTACAAAGGGGCCCTGTACGCCTTCGTGCTCTCTGCCGGTTTATATGGGGTAGTGGCGGCCATTGACAGCCCGCACCCCGCCTCTTACGATCTCGCCCAGGCCCTTTTTCTCCGCTACACCTATCTCGCAGCCGCCGCCGCAACCAACCTCTTCGTCATCGACCTGCTGCTAAAGGACAGGAGGCGCCTCAAGGTCTTTTACGAGATAAGCGTGAGCTCAAGCAAGAGCCCCGCTCTTTACAACGTCCTCAAGGAGATCACCCAGCGCCTGGCGGAAATGACCAGGGCTGAGGTCACGATGGTGTTTCTCTACGACGAGAGGACGGGGACCCTGGAACCCCAACAGCCCTCCCTGGGTCTGGATTACATGCCCTCCGGCAAGTTGAGGGTGATGGTCGCTGAGCCCGGTGTCATCAGCGACTGCTTCCGCGAGGGCAGGGCCTTGCTGGTCTCGCGCGGGCTGTCTGAAAACATGGAAATAGCGCCGTTCCATCCCGTCTATAAGGTCTTTGACCTCATAGCCTGCCCCCTCGCCGCCCGGGGCAAGAACATCGGGGTACTGGTTCTAGCCAACAAACTCAGCCGCAGAGGCTTCGGTCGACGCGACCTGGAGATGGTTGAGCTGCTCTCCCCCCACATCTCGGTATTCCTCGACAACGCGCTGCTCTACCGGCGCAGCGAGGAAAAGGTGGCCCAGCTCACCAGCCTCATCAGGGTTGTCGACGCCATAAACACCGTATCCAATCTCGACCAGCTCTATAACCTGGCCCTGGACATCATCAGGGGCTTGTTCGCGGCGGAGAAAGCCCTCATAAATATCGCTGACCGCGACACGGGACTCATGGAGACGGTGCGCAGCTTCGGTTTCAGCGCCGATTACGTCCAGCGCCATCTCAGCCACCCCTTTGAGCGCATAAAGGGCTGCTATGTGCTGGAAAACGACGAGGCATATCTGTGTGGCGATCTCGCTTGCGACCCACGCTGCCCCAACATGGCCGTCGATCCCCAGACTCGCTCCGTGCTCTGCGTTCCCATCCGCGCAGGAAAGAAGATCTACGGCATCCTGCACATGGCCAGCCGTTATCGGGACGCCTTTGACGATGAGGACGCCACTCTCGCCAAGGCTATCGGAGAGCAGATCGGCATGGCGGTGGAGAGCGCGCGGCTCTTCGAGGAGATATCGCGTCTGGCCATCACCGACGAGATGACGGGCCTGTACAACATCCGCCACCTAAAGCGGGTGCTGGGGGAGGAGGTAAAGCGCTCGCTGCGTTACGAGCGCCCCCTCTCTTTCATCATGCTGGATATCGATTTCTTTAAGAACTACAACGACCGTCACGGCCACTTGCGTGGAGACGAGGTCCTGCGACAACTGGCCGGCCTGCTGCGGCAGAACACGCGGGACGTGGACTCGGTTTTCCGTTACGGAGGAGAGGAGTTCTCGGTGATCATACCCGAGGTTGGCAAACAGGAGGCCGCCGCCATGGCCGAACGCATCAGGCGTGTGGTGCAGGATCACGTCTTCCCGTTTGAGGAGGATCAACCAGGCGGCAACCTGACCGTGAGCATGGGGGTAGCCAATCTGCCCGAGGACGCCCTTGACGCCGAGGATCTTATCGACAAGGCTGACCGCGCTCTCTATAACGCCAAGCAGTCAGGCCGCAACCTGGTGTGCGTTTATGACGCCGAGAACGACTTCACTTCCCCTCGCCTGCATGGCGCCGTCGAAGATTGACCGCCTCCTTGCCGCCTCGCACAGCGCGGGGACACGGGCGGCGCGCGCACGAAAGCATCCGGCCGGCGAAACGTGCCTGTGCACCTAGGAACCAGGCCATAACGTTGCAATACGCAGGCACGGCCTATAGAATGTAAGCCTGGAAACACTGTGGCGGGATGTGGCGCAGCTTGGTTAGCGCGCTTGACTGGGGGTCAAGAGGTCGCCGGTTCAAATCCGGCCATCCCGACCAGAAAGCGAGGGGTTTTCCATTCCGGAAAACCCCTATGTTCACATAGAGCGCCTGCATGCGCCAAGCGCTTTCTGATCTCTGAAGGCCTCATGCGTCGCCTGAGGGATGCGTCGGGCATTCGCACCCTCGCCTGCGCCCTCACCCTCATCCTGCCCACGTCGGAATGCGACGATCCTCGCCCGACCTTTCGCCCATGTCCCGGAAGAAACGGCAGGTAAGCCTTTGCGGGAAAAGACTCGGCATTTGGGGACGGCCCCCTTTATCAGCATAACATGTTAAGCTACGCTTAGGAACGGGATTCATGGCAGCGCATGAAATCCCATGGCGTAACCATGACTTGCTCGCGGAATACCGCTTAATGCGTGCGGTCGCCCGTTTCGTACAAAACCAAAAAGGGCAAGGGGCTTGAGTCGCTTTTTGGCCATGAGGTCCGCCCTTTGGAGGTGACGAGAGCGCTAGGAGGTGCTGGATGATAAAGAGAAACGTCGCCAACTTCTTTACCTGCTTGCGTATCGCCCTCATCCCTGTAGTGGTGTGGCTGATCTCCGTCGCCTCCACCTCAAGCGTGGACGGTGCGCACTACTGGGCGCTCGGGGTCTTCATGTTCGCAGCCTCCACGGATTTTATCGACGGCCAGATCGCGCGCCGCACCAACACCATCAGCGAGTTCGGCAAGCTGGTCGACCCCCTGGCTGACCGCCTCCTGGTGATCTCGGTCCTGGTGGCGCTGATGTGGCGCCACTTCCTCCCTTTGTGGATGGGATTGCTCATCGTCAGCCGAGACGCCATCATGCTGGTGGGGGCTCCGGTGGTGGGGATCAACGACAAAAGCGTGCGCGAGAAGCTCGCCGTGCACTGGACGGGAAAGCTTGCCACCGCTCTGCTTTTCACAGCCATATGCGTTTTCGTGCTGTGGAACCTGCCCTCGCCGGCAGGTCAGGCTTCCTTCTTCGAACGCGTTAACCCCGCGGGTTTCGGGCTTTTCTGCCTGGGAATCGTGTTCTCGTACTTAAGCGGTTTTATCTATATCCGCAGGGGTATAAAAATCTTAAGGGAAAACGAGACCCTGGACGCTTGAGACCTTCGCGTCAGTAGTTGTCGACCGGATGCCGCCGCATAGGCGGCGAGGCGTGGACGACCTTAGGAGGAATATCATGACCATCGATTTTACCGCTGAGAGGCCGCTCACGGAGGCAGTGCGCGTGAGCTGGCTAGGACATGCCATGTTTCTATTGGAGGACGGCGCGGGCAACCGCCTGGTAACTGATCCCTACGGCGAGGGGGTGGGTTACGACCTTCCCAGCATCGAGGCCGGGATCGTGCTGGTGAGCCACGATCATTTCGACCACGGCAACGTCGGTCTGGTGAGGGGAAACCCGGTGGTGGTAAGGGAGGCCGGGGAACACGAGATAAAAGGTTTGCGCATCACCGGGTTTTCCACCTTCCACGACGCCAGCGGCGGCGGCGAGAGAGGCGGAAACGTGGTTTTCCGCTGGGAAATGCAGGGCCTTACCTTCGTTCACCTTGGCGATCTCGGCCATGCCCTCGACTCCGCGCTTGTATCGGCCCTCAAGGGCGCTGACGTCCTCTTCGTTCCCGTAGGAGGCACTTTCACCATCGACGACGCGCAGGCAGCGGCCCTGGTCGAGGAGCTGGCGCCACGGCTTGCGGTGCCCATGCACTACCGCAACTCCGGCTGCTCCTTCCCCATACTCACCGAGGAGCCTTTCACCTCACGCTTCGAACGCGTGCAGAGGGTGGGCAAATCACCCGTTTACCTGGCGCCGGGAGAGCTGCCGGAGCCCACCCTGGTGCTGGTGATGGACTTCCTCTCCTGAGAGAAGGGGGGAGGCAAGGCGACATGAAAGCGGTGATCATGGCGGGAGGTCAGGGCACCAGGTTGCGCCCACTCACCAGCAACCAGCCCAAGCCAATGCTCCCGGTGGTCAACCGGCCTATGATGGAACATATCGTCAACCTGCTACACCGCTGCGGCTTCCGCGAGGCCGTGGTAACCCTCCAGTTCCTGCCCACTCTCATCAGCAATTACTTCGGGGACGGCGAGGAATGGGGGGTGTCCATGCGTTACTCCACCGAGTCCACGCCGCTGGGCACGGCCGGTAGCGTGAAAAACTCTTCCGACTTTCTCGACGAGACCTTCCTGGTCATCAGCGGCGACGCCCTCACCGACATCGACCTCAACCTGGTGGTCGATTTCCACCGTCGCTCCGGGGCCATGGCCACCCTTACCCTCATCCGGGTGGAAAACCCCCTGGAGTTCGGCATCGTGGTGACCGGCCCGGACGGCCGCATAGAGCGTTTTCTGGAAAAGCCTAACTGGGGTCAGGTTTTCAGCGACACCATCAACACCGGCATCTACGTTCTGGAGCCGGAGGTACTGGACTTCATACCCGAGGGGCAGCCCTTTGACTTCTCCAAGGACCTCTTCCCCACCCTGCTGGAGAAAGGCTACCCCCTCTTCGGCTACGTGGCGGAGGGGTACTGGTGCGATATCGGCAATTTCGAGCAGTACATAGCCGCCCATCGCGATATCCTTGACCGCAGGGTCAACATAGACCCACCCGGCTTCCGCATGTCCGAGAACATCTGGGTAGGGGAAGGCGTGGACATCGAGGAGGGGGCCGATCTCAGGGGTCCCCTGGTGCTGGGCGATCACTGCAAGGTCGAAAAGGGCGCAGTGGTGCGGGAATACAGCGTCCTGGGCCACAACGTGGCCATCAAGGCCGATTGTTTCGTACACCGCGCCATTGTTTATGAGAACTCATATATCGGCAACGGCTGCCACATCCGGGGATGCGTGGTGGGAAAGAACTGCGACCTCAAGGGCAACGTCCGCCTGGAGGAAGGGGTGGTGGTGGGGGACGAGTGCCTGATCGGAGAGAACGTGCTCGTTAACCACGACGTGAAGATATACCCCTTCAAGACGGTGGAGGCGGGAGCCACGGTGAACACCAGCATCATCTGGGAGTCCAAGGGTTTGCGCACCCTCTTCGGTAAACGCGCCGTGTCCGGCATCATGAACATAGACATCACCCCCGAACAGGCTCTGCGTATCGCCATGGCCTATGGCTCCGGCCTGCCCATGGGCACCACGGTGGTCACCTCTCGTGACGCCTCGCGATCCGCCCGTACCATCAAGCGCGCGGTGATAACGGGCTTGAACTCCGCGGGCATCAACGTATCCGACCTCGAGATCTCCCCCTCTCCTGTGAACCGTTTCGCCATCAAGGTGGAGCGCGCGGTGGGAGGGGTTGACGTGCGCATCTCCGCCTTCGACCCCCAGTCCATAGAGATACGCTTTTTCGACGAGGAGGGCATAGACATCTCCGAGGGAAAACAGCGAGATATCGAAAAGGTCTTCTATCAAGCCAACTTCCGACGCGCCTTCGTGGACGAGATCGGGGCGATAGTCTTCCCCCCGCGTGTCCTGGAAATGTATGCTAACTCCCTCCTGGAGCATGTCGACCTGGAACATCTGCGCAAGAGGCGTTTCCGCCTGGTGGTGGACTACGCCTACGGGAGCTGCAGCGCTGTGCTGCCCTCCATCCTGGGCAAGATGGGCTGCGATGTCCTCGGCCTCAACGCCTTCACGGACGAGAAAAAGGTGACCATGAGCCCGGAGGAGTTGGCATCATCGCTGCGCACCCTTTCCCATCTCGTCAAGACCTCGGAGGCGGAGCTGGGTATCATGCTGGACAACGCGGGAGAGAGGCTCTATCTGCTGGACGAACACGGCAGGCAGATCCCTCCCCAGTCCGCACTGCTTCTCTTCGTGAAGCTTTTGTCTGAGACAGGCAGGAGGGGCAGGATCGCCGTCCCGGTGAGCATGACCTCTCAGGTGGAGGCCATCGCGAGCGCCTACGGTAACGAGGTGGTGCGCACCAAAGTCAGCCGAAGCGAGCTCATGCGCGCCTCCCTCGACGGCGGAGTGATCTTCGCCGGCGCGGGAAGCGGCGGCTTCATATTCCCGTCTTTCCTTCCCACTTATGATGCCATGGCCAGCACCGCCATTCTCCTTGACCGCCTCTGTGCTTACGGCAAGCCTTTATCCGAACTGGTGGACGGGCTCCCGCCGGTACACCTGCTCTCGGAGGAGATACCCGCTTCCTGGGAACAGAAGGGGATGATCATGCGCAGGCTGATCGAGGAGGGTGGAGACGGCGAGCTTGAGCTCATTGACGGCGTTAAGGTCAACCTCGACGGCGGGGCGTGGATACTGATCCTGCCCGATCCCGACGAACCTACCCTCCACCTCATATGCGAGGCGGAGGACGACCGGCGTGCCGCGCGAATCATCGGGGAATACGCCAAGCGGATAATGGACATGGTTTCGGGATGAGGAGCAAAGGAGCCCGCGCACATCGGCAGCATGCATAACGTTTAAGGAGGGATAAAGTGGAATTCGAGAAGGACAGCGCGCTTCTCGTCATCGACATGCTCAACGATTTCATCGAGGATGGAGGGGCCTTGCTGGTCCCCGGCGCCAAGCGCATCGTACCTCGTATCGCGGAGATAATAGCGGAGGCGCGGCGCCAGGGAGTGCCCGTTATCTACGTGACCGACACCCACCGCGAGGATGACCACGAGTTCAGATACTGGCCACCCCATGCCATCTCCGGAACCTGGGGAGGCGAGGTGGTGGGCGAGCTCGCGCCGCAGCCCGGAGACTATATCGTCCCCAAGCGGAGATACAGCGCGTTCTTCGGCACTGACCTCGACAATTACCTGCGGGAACTGGGGATAAAGACAGTCTATCTCACCGGGGTGCTCACCAACATCTGCGTTTACGCCACTGCCCTGGATGCCTCGATGCGCAATTATAACGTCAAGGTCTTCAGGGACGCTGTGGCCTCCTTGAGCGAGGAGACAGACCACTTCGTCTTCCGCCAACTGGAGGAGGTGCTGAAAGCGGATCTGTTGTAGGGCCCAAAAACACGCTTTATGGATATAGGGAACGAGACGTTAGAGACCGCCATGCAGCACCAAAAAACGAAGGCCACCGCCACCGCTTCCTGGCGGCTGATCGTCACCCCTCCCGCGAGTGGGGCCTCCAACATGGCACTGGACCAGGCGCTGCTGGAATCGGCCGGAAGGCAAGGCTTCGTGCCCACCCTTCGTTTCTACCGCTGGTCGCCACCCGCCCTTTCCCTGGGCCGCTTTCAGCCCGTGGAGGAGATAGACCTGGACGCGTGCGCCACGGCAGGCGTCGAAGTGGTCCGCCGCCCGACAGGCGGGAAGAGCATCCTCCACCTCGATGACTTCACCTACAGCCTGGTGCTGCCGGGAAACGCGGGCCTGCCGCCGAGCGTGGAAGCCGCCTATGTAGTCATCTGCGCCGGCATCATCGCCGCCCTTGGCGAGCTCGGTGTCGAGGCGTCGCTGCAACACCGTGCAAACGAGGATTACCGCGCCTCGGGAGGGGCGTGTTTCGCCGCCACCACCAGAGCGGACCTGGTGCACGCGGGTCGTAAGCTCTGCGGAAGCGCGCAGGTGAGGAGAGGCGGGGCTATCCTTCAACACGGTTCGCTTTTCCTCCGCGACCGCTCGCAGACCCTCTTTAGCCTTCTGCGCTTCCCCTCCCAGCAGAAGCGTCTCGCCGCGCTGCGAACCTACCGCACACGTTGCGTGACCCTTCAGGAAGCTGGTTGTAACGCGACCTGGGAGGAGGTGGGGGAGGCTTTCCGGAGGGGTTTCGAGGAGGCCTTCAGGGTAAAAGTAATGGAGGGGAGGCTTACCGCCGCGGAATCGGAACGCTGGCGCGAGCTTGAGCCGGCTTACCGTTCGCCGGACTGGCTCATCAACGCCGGGGCATTCTCGTCCCCCCCTCTCGCGCCGTAGTGGACAGAGGGACGGGATACCACGGCCACATAGAGGAAGCGAGCGTATTCTGATAAAATAATTCTGAGCCATATTCCATCTTAAGGAGGGTCGTGGATGAGCGGGGAAGGCAGGATGCCTCCGGGAGTTCCTCCCCATGAGGTTTATATCGATTACACCAGCAAGAGCGACGATGAGCTGCGGTCGATACTGCAGGAGCTCTTGAAAGAGGAGAGCAGGATCTCGTACCAGAGGCGCGTATTGCACGGCAAGATCGATATCCTCCGGGCCGAGCTGGTCAGGCGCAAGAAAGCCGGCATCGCGGAGGGAAAGACGATCATCAGCGACGAGGAGATCAGCCGCCTTAGCGAGATCCTGGCCGGAGAAGCGCTGGGCACGAGCCGCAACGACCCTACCATAGACTGAGGCTCCACCATATCCTAAAGTTAAGGCTTTCATTTACGGTCGCATGCACGCATAATAATGGTTGAAAACGGTGGGCGGCTGGTAAAGCCCCTGTATGGCATGGGGAGGCTTGGGAAGGCAACGGACGCTTAAAGCGTTCCAGGAGGAGGTAAGGCCTTTTGTACTGCAACCTCTGCGGATACGAGAACCCTGACGGGAGTCTTTTCTGCGCCCGCTGCGGTGCGAAAATGGAGGGCTCGGGGGAGGGGGACGCTACAACCATAGGGCTTCCGCCCGTGGAAGGAGAGATAGAGGATGAGGTAGAGGTCTCGCCTCCCGAGGAGGCCCTGAAGAGCGGCATGGCCATTATGGTGATAAAAAAGGGGCCTGACGCGGGCATGACCTTTACCCTCGACCGTGACCTTGTGACCATAGGCAGGCATCCCGAAAGCGATATCTTCCTGGACGACATTACCGTATCCCGAAAGCATGCCGAGATTCGCAGAGAGCAATCCTCTTTCACCATCACGGACACGGGCTCGCTGAACGGCACCTATCTGAACCGGGAGCGCATTGAATCATCCATACTGCAGAACGGCGATGAGATACAGATCGGCAAGTACAGGCTGCTTTTTTTCTCGGCCCCGGAGTGATGGCCCGGGAGGTCCGCTCGTAAGCATGAAGATGAGGGCCCGACGGGGAACGGGGGCCATAAAAGCTGGCCCTCGGGAAAAGCCCGGCATTGACCTCCAGGGAAGGCAGGAAAAGGTCTTGAACAAGGGCGGGTATGGAAATGGAGACCAATAAAGAGAAGATGAGTATCGGGGACCTGCTCAAGTCCCTCAAGGGGGAGTTCCCGGACCTGACCATCTCCAAAATAAGGTTTCTGGAGAGCGAGGGCTTGTTGGCGCCGGAGCGCACGCCCTCGGGATACCGCAAGTTCAGCCAGGCCGACGCACAGAGACTCAGGTTTATCCTTAAGCTCCAACGCGAAAAATACCTGCCCTTGAAGGTCATTCGCGAGAAGATCAACGAGCTGGAGAGCGGCAGGGCGCGAGCGGGAGACCTGGTGCCGGGCATGTCAGGATCACTGGAAGTAGGGGAGGAACTGGCAGCCTATGATGATACCGTGCTCCTGCGGGAAGAGGCACCAGCGGCTCTAGACGTCAACCCCTCCTTTATCTCCACCTTGGAGGAGTACGGTCTCGTGCGCGCCCGCGAGGGCGAAGATGGGCCCTATTACGATAAGGAGGACGTGAAGATCCTGCGCATCGCCCGCGAATTCTCCCGCTATGGCTTGGAGCCCCGGCACATGCGCATGTACGAGAACCTCACCGACCGCGAGGTGATGGCCTTCGAACAGATAATCGCCCCGGCGTTGATGTCCAAGGATGTCGAGACCAAACGGCGGGCCCTTGATAACCTCCTTCAACTCGTCAACCTTTCCCGTGAACTCAAGGACCTCCTGCTCAAGAACAGGGTAAAGGAATACTTCCTTAAGGCAGGCCAACCAGTGCCGTTCTAAGGTGAAGGGGCAGGAAGCCGAAACGCGTTTTCTCGCTGACCGCATGCTGGGCAGGCTGGCGCGCTACCTGCGCTTGCTGGGTTACGACGTCGCCTATCCGCCTCCTGGCCCGGATTCCGCCCTTATGGCGCGAGCTAGGTCTGAGAACAGGGTGTTGCTGACCAGGGACCGGGGCATCTGCGAGCGGGCAGCCGCCGGCGCGCCGGTGGTGGTGGAGATACTCTCCGATGCGGTGCTGGAGCAGGTGGAGCAACTGCGCTCGCAGGGTTGGCTCGCGGGCCGCCTGCCGCCTCGCTGCTGCGAATGCAATCGCCGCCTGGAGGAGATACCCCGCCTGGAAGCCATGCAGCTGGTCCCCCCCTATGTGCACTCTGCACACATCCGTTATGTGTGGTGTCCAGGTTGTAACGCGGTGTACTGGGAGGGCAGCCACTGGGAATGCTTCCGCGCCGATCTCGGCAGCGCGGAAGCGCACGGGAAAACCCGCTGAGAGTGGAGGATGAAAGCCGGCGCTGGTACGCGCACAGCCTGCAGGGGATTCGGCCCTTGAATCGGGAAGAGCGCCATCTTCTTCGATATACCGCTGATCAGACAGACGCGGCCGGATAGGAGAGACTGTTTTTATGCGCCCCGGGTAGCCATCGCCGTTGCGTCCGCCGTGAAAAACGCTGGGCCAAGGAAGTCGCGGAGCTGTATCGTTTAAGTAGGCGCTTTCTGGGTTGAAAAGAGTCGAGAGACCACCCTATCATCCTGACAAACCAGGCTAAGTTGGCAGGAAGAAAGGGGTGGTCTTTCTTGCTGAAGTCGCGGAGCGT
>JACVJG010000050.1 GCA_015711875.1 Candidatus Solincola jinzensis
GTGCCGACTACTTCATGGTCTACGCCCGGACGAACCCCGATGCCCCGCCGCGGGACGGCCTGAGCTGCTTCCTGGTGGAGAGGGACGAGAGCGTGGAGGTGAAGACGGTCTACGGGCTCATGGGCGCCCGAGGAAGCGGCACAGGAAGGGTGCTCTTCCGGGACACCAGGGTGCCGGTGGAGAATCTGGTGGGGGAGGAGAACGGCGCCTCCCACATCTTCTACCGCATGATGGTCCCCGAGCGCATGACCTCCGCAGCGGGCTGCGTGGGGGCGGCGCGCGAGGCCATCGAGCTGGCGGCGCGCTACACCACGCGGCGCAAGGCCTTCGGCGTGCAGATCAAGAACTTCCAGGCGGTGTCATTCATGATCGCCGAGAGCCTGGTCAAGCTGGACTCCATGGCCAGCCTCATCTGGATGACCGCGAAGGCCATAGACTCCGGCGTGCCCCACGGGCGCATGCGCCGCATGGTCTCGGAGTCCAAGAAATACGCCACCGAGGCGGTATGGGATATCGTCTACAACGCCATGCAGGCTATGGGCGGCATCGCCTACACCAACGTTTACCCCATCGAGCGGATGCTCAGGGACAGCCGCCTGCTCTCCATCTGGACCGGCACCAACGAGATCATGAACCTCATCATCCAGCACGAGTTCTACAAGGAGCTGGAGGAGAAGGTCAAGGGAAAGCGAGACGTCGAACTGGACGCCCCCGAGGCCTTCAACGAGGAGGAGAAGATCTACGAATAGGGAGGTCCTACCGGGGGTTTATGGGCCATATCGTTGCCCGGGTTACGAACGGATGCATATGCGCGCACAAGCCCTTCCGGTTCTGCGGGCGCCGGTGCGGAGAGGGAAGTCTCTCGCTTATCGGAAGGAAAGAGCGCGCGAGATCAAGAGCGGGGGGCAAGGGAGGCCAGGAAGGGGCGCAAGAGAACGGAGGCGGCCTCCTCACCGCGCGGGATGAGCCAGTCTTCCTCGTAAGCGAGCATGTACACGAGGAAGAAGAAGATGAGCACCAGGATCCAGGAGACGAAGGAGGTATCGAGGGCGGGGTCAAGGGTCCCCTCCTCTATACCCCTTTGCATCAGCTTCTCTATCTCCTCCGCACGCTCCGCGAGCAGGCCCTCGATGTTCTCCTGGAACTCCCGCGTCGCCGCCTCGGAGATGGTGTTGACCACTATACGCAGCATGTCGGGGTTCTCCATGCCGAAACGGAAATGATTGCGCATGAGGGCGTCGGCCAGCTCGTTGAAATCGCTGGCCTCGGGGAGTTCCCTCCAGAGGTTGTCCACGATGGCGCCGTAGACTTCATTGCGCGCGGCGTAGAAAAGCTCGCGTTTGCTGGGGAAATAGCGATAGATGGCGCGCTTGGTGATACCCGCCGCGTGGGCGATGTCGGTCATGGAGGCGCCGTCGTAGTTCTTGGCCGCGAAGGCCTTGACGGCGGCCTCGATGATCTGCTGTCGGCGGTTCCCCCTCGGCCTGCGAACGTTATCCGCCATCCTAGCCATCCCGTTCAGTCCGCAACCGCGACCGTGGCCAGCAGCCGGTCTATCAGATCCATGTACTCTTCCTTGTCCCTGAAGGGCACCTCCAGGCCCAGGGCGTTGGCGATATAGACGATCTCCACCAGGGATATGAAGCTCCAGGCGAAGTTGGCGACCTCGAGGTCTTTTTTCACCGCACCCTGCCGTTGCGCCTCCTCGAGGATATAGGACACGGCGTCGTGCAGGCGGTGGAGGCGCTGCATGGGAGACTTGCGCAGACCGCCCGACCCGAGCTCGGGGATGGAATAATAATAGGCGCGCATCTTGCTGCGGTGGCGGATGGTGTAGTCGAAAATGGCCTCCGCCGCTTCCCTTAACCCCTCCAGCGGGGTATGCCGCTTGAGCACCCTCCTGGTGACGTAATTGGAGATGTCCTCGACCGCCGCGTTGCGCATGCATTCGACAAGGTCAGCCTTGTCCCGGAAATGCTGGTAGAGCACGGGCTCGGTTATCCCGGCCTCCGCCGCGATGTCCGCGGTGGTGCAGCTGTAATAACCTTTGCGGGCGAGGCACCTCTCCGCGGCCTTGATGATGCTCAGTCTTCTTTTGTCCGCGGGCAGTCTCTTCTTGCCCATCTCCCTTGGCCTTCGTGTCGCAGAGATGATATCGGGCCGTCCCCGGAGGGCTGCTTGAACTCAGTCCGCAACCTGGCAGAATCACCAACCATCCGGCTTATGATACCACATTATCGCGGGGATCACCTAAGCGAGCACTCCGGGATGAATGCGGTCGCGTTGATGGAACAAACACGCCAAAAGTTAGGCACCGTTTCCTTTATTGCTGAAACGACATACACCTGGAAAGCCGTGATGTGGGGGATTTGCCTTTCTTTCCGGGGTATGCCGGCCCTGTAAATGCATCGTGTCCTGGGCGGCGAGAGGGGACCAAAGGGGAAGAGTCCTTCTTTCTGAGGTATGTGAGGCACGTTTGCTTCCATTGACGCTTGGCTTCCAACACCCTGATCTTTCCTCGGGCGCCGGCCCTTCCTTCGCCTATCAGCGATCAGCCGCAGGGATCTCTCTGTACACGCCTTCAAGGTGGGAACCGCAGGAGGTCGAAAACCCTTCGGCCAGTCTCGCTGTTACCCTGTACCCCCTGCACGTCTTCAAGGAGGGAGCCGCAGGAGGTCAAACACCGCCCGCTTTGGAGCGGTCATGCGTTCCATCGCTTTCCTTCCCCGCGGTTCCGTCGTCGCTGTTGGATATGGACATGCCCATCCGTTCCCTGGACCTAGCTTTGAGCCAGGCCCGGATGGCACGTTTTTTATCCTCGGGGTCGCTGAGGTCGAAGGTCTCGCCGTCGATCTCTACCTTTTTCCCGTCCACCGCCCCACCTTGCGAGTGTACAGAATTGTTACGACTATTCGGTTTTCGGTCAGGACCTGGAAATCCTTGAAGTGTGCCCCTATCCTGGGCGGTTTGCCAGGCAGGCCAGGCCATGGCCCGCCTTTCGGCATCGCGTGGCTGTGGAAGCTGGGGCAGCGCCCTTTAGATTAAAGCTTCCCCAAAGAAAGCCGCGTCTCGCGGTGCGAGTCCGCGCCTCTTAATGCCTGCCGGGGGGAAACCCGAAGCGCTCCTGAACGCGTGCCAGTGGCTTGACCAGCCATGGCGACTGGCGCGCCTGGAAGCCCAGGAAGCGCGTCTGGATGAACTCGAGGATCACTCCTACCGTGTCCTGAGTATCGAGGTAAGCGTAGTCGATGGTCATGCCGAGCTGTTTGAGGGTGCCGCGTTGCAGGACCCCGATGCCCGCTTCTTCGCATGCCCTCAGGCGCTCCTCCAGGTCGTTCACCTCGAATCCCAGGTGGTGAAGGCCCTCCTCGCGCCCTCCCAGGGTGTCGAGGTAGAGGTTGTTCCCCTCAGCGATGTTGATGAGTTCCAGTTGTATGCCGCCGCTGTAGCCCATGGCTATGCGCCCCTTCACCGAGACCTCGCATCCGCGGTCCAGGCAGTAAGCCGTCTCCCCCTCCAGCACCAGCCAGGGACCTATGCCGAACACCCCCTGAAAACGGGCTATTGCCGCTTCCATGTCCTTGACGTAGATGCCGATCTGGGACAGGCGAGGCATATGGAGACCGTTTTTCCTGCTCATCGTGACCCCCTTCCCATCAAACCGGAGTCCGGGCGGGCAGTTTGGAGAGTATGGAGGAGATAGCTCTCACGAGGCTCTGCTCGTAGACCTCCGGCGGCCGGTCCTTGTTGTTCATCCAGTAGATGACGGTGGATTCCACCATGCCGATGAGGATGACCGCCAGCACGTCTATATCTTCCTTCGGCACCTTGGCGGTATCGGTGTAAGAACTCACCACTCCCGCTACCACGTCGATGATGCTCTTGCGGATCTGTATTACCCGTTCCCTGGCCTTGGCGTCTACGTTGAGATCTGTATCGTATATCAGCCTGAAAGCAGCCTCCGACCTGGTCACGAACTCGAAGTAAGCGTGCACGCTGTGGCGTATGGAGGTGAGCCAGTCCATCTCGGAGGGGGTGGGGAGGAGCAGAGAGGCGCGCAGTTCCTCGCCCGCGTTGTCGATGATGGCCAGTAAGAGGTCGAGTTTGCTCGAGAAGTGACGGTAGAGGATGGGTTTGGTGACATCGGCCCGTTCCGCTATGGTGTCCATGAGGGCGCCGTGGTACCCGAACTCCACGAAGGCGCTCAGGGCGGCGTCCAGGATCACCTTTCTGCGCTCTGAGGCCGGCAGGCGTCTTTTACGGTTACCGTCCGTTTCCTTCATGTTTTCACCCCGCAACATATTAGCATCAAAGCCTCAGTTCCGAGAAGTGAGTGGACAAAGATGTAAGCTGCGTCGCGGGGGCAGGGGCATGGATGGACCATGCCCTTGATGGCTAAGCCCGCGTGGAAGAAAACGGGTCGTTCAGTCGCTGCGTGGAAGAGTGAAATAGAAGGTCGAGCCGCCGCCTGGATTGGATTCCACCCATATCCGCCCACCCCAGCTTTCCACCGCTTTTCTGGCCATGAACAGGCCGACCCCCAACCCCGGCGCCGAAGTCGATCCGCGCCTATAGAGATTGAACAGCTCATCCCTCAGCTCGGGCGGGATGCCGGGGCCGTCGTCGCGCACGAAGACTACCGTCTCGCCTTCCATGACCGCGGTGCCCACCTCGATATAGGGCGAATGCGGGCCCTGGTGGTGCTTGAGGGCGTTATCGAGGAGGTTGGCCATGCACCTGCGCAGGAGGAGGGGGTCAGCCGAGACCAAGCTCGGTTCGAAGGCGGTCTTGAGGCGGGGTTCAGCGTGCGGTGAAAGCGGAAGGAGCTCCTCCCACAGTTCGCGCGTGAGCGCATCCAGGTCCACGCGCTCGTTCACGGGCCCCTCGCCGCCCCGGCGTGCTAACTGCAGGAGTGAATCGATGATATGCTCCATGTTTTCGCACGCCCGGGAGCAGCGCTTCAGGAATTCCGTTTCCTCGGAGTCGAGTTTGCTGGCCGCGGAATCGCTCAGAAGGCGAAGGTAGCCGCTTATGCTAGCGAGCGGGGACCGGAGCTCATGCGAGATAGTATGGGCGAAGGCGTCAAGCTCCGTGTTGCGGCGGCGAAGCTCAGCCTCCAACGCCTTGCGCGAGGTTATATCAAGGTCTACGCAGAAGACCTCCACGCTTTTCCCCTCCATAACCAGGGGGATGAGGGTGGAAAGCACCCATCGCTCCGAGCCCTCACGGCTGCGGGTAGCCCACTCCCGTGGGGTGGTCGGTTTCCCATTGCTCCAAGTCTCCGATAGCAGCGCCTTGAACTCGCGGGCCTCTTCCCGGTCCAGGATGAGCTCGTCAAGGGTCTTGCCCATGGCCTCCTGCCGCGAGAACCCGTAAAGCTCCTCTGAGGCTCGGTTCCAATAGGTCACGTGTCCCTCGGCGTCGTAACCCTGCACCGCTATCATGGGTGCCTGGTCGATGGCTAGCTTGAAGCGCGCGGCGGCTTCCTCAGCGATGCGCGCCTCGACATCAGCCCTCCCATGTTGGGGAAGCTCCATTACCAGGCCGAGCATAAGCTTGCGCTCCCCGAGGTCCACGACACTGCCCGTGACCACGCATCTCTTGGTGCTGCCATCCTTGCACAATCCGGTGCCCACGAAGCCGGTGAAGTCGCCGCGGGAGATTTTCTCCAGCTCGAGTTGCGAGAGCTCGCGCTCCGGGGGGATATGCAGATCCTGCACGTGCATGGAGCGCAGCTCCTCCGTGCTGTATCCGGTAAGGCGGGTCGCGGCTGGATTGGTCTCGAGGATACGCCCGTCCAGTTCGCTTATGATGATGGCCTCATTGGCGTGCTCGAAGACGAGGCGGAAGAACTCCTCCGCCTCACGCGCTCGCATCTCCGCCCTGCGCTCCCTGGTGACGTCACGCATCACCGCGAGGGTTGAAACGCCTTCGGAGTCCTCGATGATCGAGGCGGTGAGCTCGACGATTATCTCCTTACCGTCCTTGCGCAGCGCCTTGATATCGTAGGTCTCCGGGATGCTCTCTCCCGCCTGACGCCGGCGGTATCGCTCCGCTATCATCTGGCGGGACTCAGGGGAAGCGAAATCCAGAAAAGGGCGGGAGGTCAGCTCGTTTTCGCTGTAGCCGAGGATCTCGCATAGCTTCGGGTTCACGTACACGAAACGGTCTCCTCTCGCCAGGGCAATCCCGGCGTTCACGTGCTCCACCAGATGGCGGTAGCGACCCTCCGCCTCCTCCTTAGCGCGCTGCGCCTCACTCGCTTCCCACTGCTTGCGCAGGGTGATGGCCAGGCGTTTGAACTGCAGGGAGCCTGAGCGTTTGATGAAGTAATCGTTCGCTCCCTTGCGCAGGGCTTCCGAGGCCACCTCCTCGTTCCCCTGCCCGGTGAGGAATATGAAGGGCATGGAGGGATAGCGGCCTCGCACCTCCTGAAGCAGGTCAAGGCCGTCCATGCTCCCGCCCAGGGCGTAGTCGCTCAACACCATGTCGATGTGTTCATCGTCAAGGATGCGCAATGCCTCCTCGGCGCCTGAGGCGCCCAGCACTTCCAGCTCCGGGTCCTGCATCTCGAGGCCTCGCCGGATCAGCACGGCATGGTCTTCGTTGTCCTCGACGTGCAGAACGCGAATCCTTTCCGCCACCTCTAGACCCCTTACAAGATGCTCATGTCGCGGTGCGATGCTGCTGCGGGTAACGCTGGACAAAGCGCCGTACGGTGAGACCCAGTTTTCATACCCCCTTGCCAAACCTGGTTCGATACAAATTATATCTCGAGATCAGGCCGAAAGTAACCGCTGCTTCCCTGCGGGCTCGCGGCTTGCGCTGGGTTTATAATATGCGCATGACGGATTTCAAATATGTAGGAGATCGCGAGACGCTGGAAGAAGCCATAGATATGCTTCGCGGTTGCCGCAGCATATCGGTGGATCTCGAATCCGACAGCTACCACCATTACTCCGAGAAGATAGCCTTGGTGCAGGTGTGCGGCAACGGGAACATCTTCATCATGGACCCCTTGGAGGTCGACTTGTCCCCGCTCGCCAGCGTCCTCAGGGACGGTGATATCGAGAAGGTGTTTCATGACGCCGATTACGACGGCCGCATGCTCCTGACCTTCTTGGGCGTAAGGCCAACCCCGCTCTTCGACACCATGATCGCGGCCCGCATCCTGGGCAAGGAAAGGGTGGGGCTGGCCGACCTGTTGGGGGAGTATTTCGGCCTGGAGATGGACAAGAGGTTCCAGAAAGCCGATTGGTCGCGCCGACCCCTCACTCTCGAGATGCTGGAATATGCCGCCCTCGATGTTGCTTACCTGGCTTCCCTGCGTGACCGGCTATCAGACGAGCTCGAGAAAGCGGGAAGGACATCCTGGGCGCGTGAGGAGTTCGAGCGTTTGCTGGAAGGACTTGAGCCCATGCCCGAGCGCACGGTGGACGTCTTGCGGGTCAAGGGGGCGAGGGAGTTGTCTCCCCGCCAGCTCGCCGTATTGCGCGAATTGCTGTGGTGGCGAGAGGAAAAGGCCATGGAAGGCGACGTGCCCTCATTCAAGATCGTTGGCAACGACAGGCTTCTGAAGGTGGCGCGGGAGTGCCCGCGCAGCAGGGGACAGCTCGCGGCTTCCAAGGCCTTGTCCGAGAAGCAGCTCGCCCGCTTCGGCGCGGAGGTCCTCAGGGCGGTGGAGAGGGGTATGCGCGCACCGCATGACCAGCTTCCTTCTTTCCCCGCACCCACGCGCCATAAGCGCGATTTCGCGGTGGAGAGAATGCTGCGAGAGCTTAAGGATTCGCGTGACCGCAAGGCGGCGGAGCTGGGCATGGACCCGGGTTTCCTCATGCCCAATGCCACCTTGAAGGCGGTCGCCCGCCTCAAGCCCGCCGACGCCGGCGAGCTGGAGGAAAGCGGCCTTCTCAAAGGCTGGCGGCTGCGCATAATGAAGGAGATCCTCTACGGGGGATGACGGCTGCAAGCGACGGATCAGCTTCCGGAAAGCGCGAGGGCTTGGGTGTGAGGCGTTGACCATACGGGCCTTCTTAGTGATTACTCCAGAAGATAGAAGGAGCGATGAAAAAACCGTCCGGGTCTCATCTCTCCCGTGCCAGCCGTCTTACTTGAACCTCGACATGATGATCGCCTCATAGAGAGCGTCGATGATCGCCAGCGCTTGTGGCTTTATGGTGGAAAACATGCCATCCGGCATCCGGAGGAACCGTCTCAGCCTAGTTCCGCATCTCTCTTGTCTCATGGGCCTGAGAGTGGCCCGGCTCCAGTGGCAGCAACGGCTTTTGCGCGAGAAAACGGGCTCTAAACGCCGCCGTGGGGAGCGCCGCACCTGCGGCAGAACCTCTCCTCCGCCGATGCCCTGGGATAACCACACTTGCGGCAATATAGGGCGGTTGGGGCGGAAACGTCAGCTGCGGTTTCGGTGGTGCTTGAGCCGGAAGTCGGTGGCGTGTCGCTCTCCCCGGCCGTGGGTCTGACCACTCCGGGAGCCATCGGCGGCGCGGAAGAGGGCTTTGAGGCCCACTTTTCGGTTATGTCGGTAGGCGGCTGCGCGGCCGTGGCCATGTCGGGGGTGGACCTGCGTGTGAACAGATAGAGCAAGGAAAGGAAAGACAGGGCCATTAACAGCGAGAATACGACGATCAGGACCTTCTTGTTCTCCGCCATGAAACCCTTTCCGCTTTCCGCCTTCGGAAGCCTGTAGGCAAGAGTACCAGTTCTCTCGTCGAAATCGGCGTGTTGTGCGCCCGCAGGGAGTTTTATCACCACCCTCTCCTCCAAACCCATGGTCTCGAACAGGGTCCATTCGTTGTTCAGGTTCCACGCCGCCTCCAGGACCACCTCATCATCGCCCTCACTCACGAGGGTGTAATCTCCATAGCCGAAGACCGTCCACCCGTCCTTCAGGAGGTAGGCCAGGCCCGGGGTGTCGAAGGAGATGGTGACCGCGGCTTTGCGCGCGTTGATATCCACGTCGAAGTTCTCCACCTCTCCCACGTTGCTGTCGGATCGGTAACGGCGTGACAGAAGGTCGGGGTTCTCCTCGAAGATGTAACCGTACTCGTCAAACCAGGCTTGATCGTAGGTGATGACATCGGTGATATGGGCGTCGCCCACCTCGTTGAGCTCGATGCGGTATTCCTCACTGAGGGCGAATCCCTCCCCTTCTCCCAGCTCCTGCCCCACAGCCGCATGAGGGAAAAAGACGAGGAGCGCAGCCATAAGTGGCAGCAGCGCAAAGGCGCGCATGTATGCCATTCTCTCTACCATATCGGCATCACCCCCCGTTGCCAGGCGTCCTCGATATCGATGAGGATGTAGCTCCCATCCTCGATGGCCCCCTCGATCTCGCTTGCGGCGATATCCACGCATTCCGCGGCGGTGACCTCGGGGCTCGTCTCGCCCGGGAAGTGGCTCAGGGTATAATCCTTGTCCACGAAAGTGGACTCGATGCCGAACATCTCCCCGCTGTTGGGAAGCTCGATGACCGGTATGGCGTGGCCGGGGATGAGGGCCACGTATGATCGGATGCCTATGGCCTCCATGAGCGCGGCCATGCAGATGGCGAGGTCCAGACAGGTGCCGGATGCGCGCTCCAGGGTCTCGTGCGGGTATTGCACGTATTGCGCGGTGCGCTCCGACCAGTAGCTGAGCGGCTCCTGGATGTACTTTACTCCCAGCTGGCGCATGACGTCGAAGCAGCGAAGGAACGCGGTGTAGACGTCGTCGTCGTTCATGTTCGTCTCCAGTCCCGAGCCTATGGTGTTGGCCACGCCCTTCACCGTCTCATGGTTGGGGGTGACGAAAGCGGCGATCATGGGGTAATTGTCGAAGGCGTCGGTGAAGGTCAGGATATCCTCCTCCGCCAGGTCGGTGAAGACGAAATCGTTCCTGCCCAGCAGGAATATCTTTTCCGTGTCCTCTATGGGCTTGTCCAGCCCCTCGTATTCGTAACGCACCGTGAGCTCCACCGGGGTCTTGGAGGTGATCGCCTTCATCTTGTCGTCGTACAGGTTTGGCCAGCAGTAATCACGCACCGTTTGTCCCGGCAGGATCTCAGGGTACGTCTCCGTGGAGGTCCAGTCGCAGTAGCCCTCGATCTTATAGGAGATGCGGAAGTCCCTCACCGGAACATCGCCCACGTTCTTAATGAGGGTTTTTGCCGCCCAGAAGTTCTGGTTATCGTCCCCGTATATCTTATAGGCGGCGGTTAGCAGTTCTTCTCTTGGGTGCAGTTCCACGTCCAGTTTGACCTCCCCACCCCCGTTTCCACCCCCGGCGGTAAGGGCCAGTACCAGGCCAGCGGTGGACCCCAGGAAGACCAGGGCGGCGATAAGTGAAAGGATGGCTCGCGTGGACCTGCTCATGGCGTTTACCTCCGGCCGTTCTATGGACGCGGCTTACGTGAAGACCATTATACCCTTCTCGTGTGATAAAATTGGCATTTATGGAACTGAAAGGGTTGATACTTTCCGGGGGAGAGGGGACGCGCCTGCGTCCCATAACCCACACCAGCGCAAAGCAGCTGGTGCCCGTGGCTAATAAGCCCATCCTCTTCTACGGTATCGAGGCTCTCAGGGATGCGGGCATCCGAGATATCGGCATCATCGTGGGGGATACCGAGGCGGAGATCAGGGCGGCGGTCGGAGACGGTTCGGCGTGGGGCGTGCAGGTGACCTACATCCGCCAGGAAGCCCCGCTGGGCCTGGCGCATGCCGTGCTCACCGCTGAATCCTATCTCTCCGACTCCCCCTTCGTCATGTACCTGGGGGATAACCTCATAAGGGAGGGTATCTCCGCTTTCGTGGAGGAGTTCCGGCGCAAGGACGTGGAGGCGCTCATCCTCCTAGCCCGCGTGGAGGAGCCGCAGCGCTTCGGGGTGGCTGAGCTGGAAGGGAACAGGATAGTCAGATTGGTGGAAAAGCCCAAGGAGCCGCCGAGCGACCTGGCGCTGGTGGGCGCGTACATGTTCCGCCCCTCTATTCTGGAGGCGTCCCGTTCCATCAAGCCCTCCTGGCGCAACGAACTGGAGATCACCGAT
>MU158534.1:0-10387 GCA_015711875.1 Candidatus Solincola jinzensis
GCCGGAACATGTAGTCCCATTGCTTGGTGGCGTACCCGATGCGTGATATGGGGAGCCCCCAACCGATGACCCCCGTGAGCAGCTTGACGATCTCCTCGGGCGGCACCAGGTTGAAGACCTTGGCGCCGGTGCAGATGGGGTTCCAGTAGTCGCAGAGCTCCCTGATGAGCGCCAGGTTCTCCTCCTCCGGCTCGGGGATGACCGTGCGGTCGTTATAGAGATCCTCGTTGAGCAGGAAAAGGATCTCCGGGTGCCAGACTATGGTGTGAGGCCGCGATCCCAGGTAGCCTACGATCTGCGCGTGGTCCTGGATGAAGATGGTTATGTTATCGAACACGTTGGCCAGGGCCTTGGCGTAGCGCATGCGCAGGCTGTCCGCCTCGTTGGCCTTGAAGGCCTCGGTGAAGAGCACCGCCCTCTCCAGGTCGACCTTCACCCCTGGGTTGTAGCCGGAACCCTTGGCCCCCTTCTTCCAGACCGCCTTGCGCAGGTAGTCGAGCCGCTTGGAGCGTTTGTGCTCGGCCCACCACCACCATTGCCCGCTCTTTTCGATCTCCTCGATGGTCCTCGTCTCTACCGCTGACATCACCTACCCCCTTATCGATCTTTCCACGATGTCTCCGTTACCTTGTCGCCAGGAACTCCAAGACATGGAAACTGGAAGATTTTGAGATTACCCCCTGTTCAACCGACCCCCTTTGCTCTTTCCTCGTTGGCTCCCCGCCGCGCCGCGCGATCCCGGCGGGGAGCGATTTCCCTTGCGCCGACTTTCTCGGCTTGGCCGCTCCGAAAAGGCCTCGTCCCCCGGACTCCGACTCTGTCCGGGCGCGTGCCAGGCCTTACAACGCGGCCTCTATGCCGAAAGCCTGGGTGTTCTGAGGATATGTTGCGGACTCTGCGACTTTACTTGTGGCGAATCTGGCTATGAGGAGGTTGCGTCAGTTGCGAATGATCATTCGTGCTTTATTCAGTTGTGCGTAACTGCCTTCCAGACTTAAGTTTCTACACGTTATATTTAGTAACCAGTTATTAATAAAGCTACGTATTGCCTGCTAGATTGCCGGATATTATGTTGTTTATTTTAGGGATGGTGAACATAAAATGCAAGGGGTAAATGTAGTGATTTCGTGCGGGTTTGGTTTTTCTATTCATGTCATACGGCACCTATGGTTGGGAAGGGTGGGAGGGGCCAGCGAAGTCCATCCGCTGGCCGTCTCCGACGGCTTCGAGGGATAGGTCTATTTGTTCGAGAGGCTTGCTTTTGCAGGTGAGGCCGGACAGGGGGATCGAAGTGTCGATGGAGGCTGTCGGGCAATACGGGAAACAGGCCAGGGCCAAGGAAAGAAGTTCCTTCCTCCGGACGGGGTGGTCGGAAAATGGATAGACTTACCGGTCGGCTTGGGGCACCGTCTGGTATCGGCCCGCTTCGATGGGGCGAAGACAAGGTCACCGAATACTTCCGACATCCAAAAAACTGTCTTTCTGGAGAAATAATCGGAATCAACCAGACCATATAGACGGCTGCCTGTGTGAATGGAACCATGGGCTCGGTGCTCCGGTGCACCCGACCGTAGCCCGCCGGTTCCCCGCACAGCGGGAGGCCCGGCCTATTCCCCCTTGAAAACGGGGTCGCGCTTTTCGCGGGAGGCGGCGAGCCCCTCGCGCGCGTCCTCACTGGCCAGCGCGCGGCCCATGATCTGGTTGGTCTCCCGCCGCTCTTTCTCAACTCTTGGGAGCATGTCTTCGCTTCTTCATCCCGCCCACTCCAAGAGAAAGCACGCGCCGTATCATCGGGATTGAAAAATGAAGGCAAGACCGCTCGAGATCTGAGAAAGCCGCATCAAGGAGCCCAAAGGAGCAGTCTCCCGGACCGCGATGTTATGCCCTCACTCCTCTTCCAATCAGGCAAGACCGGCTGTTTTTTCCATAAAATCGGAAACTTCGTCATTTTGCGAATTGACGGGGGGGGGTGAAAACATATTATACCCATAGGGTGGGGTTAACTTAAGCTAATGCGAATCAGGCCCAGAGGGGGTGAAGAACAACGCGAAGATCTGACTGGAACACATCCTTTTCCATTGCGTCACAAGATAAGGAGGTATGCTATGGGGAGATTTCTGGGAATCGGATTTGTTGCAGCTTCTATTTCCCTGCTTTGCGCCATGTTGGTATTGCCAGTAATTATCGGAAACTATACCGTTAACGCAGGGGGCTCTGGAACTCCATGGTGCGATAGATACGGTTTTATATATCCAGACGGGCTGAACACGTGGAGCGGAAATGCGTCCTTCTATGGTAAGCATTCAGGTATATTTGAGTACTGGGAATCTACAAACCCCAGCGTGCATTGGTCTATCTGTAACCATGCGCCGGCATGGCAGGGTTCAGCATACTACAACAAGCAGATCAACTACCCATATTCTTATCTGAGCGGAAACGGCCTATTTATATTTTTTGGCCACGGAGAGAGGCATTGCCTGGTGTTTACCAACGGGAGCTCGCACTCATATCTGTACGACCATTCAGACAACATCCCTTTCGGGCGTGCTGCCGTATCTTCGGCGATTGCAAGCTCTCATTATAAAATGGATTACATGAAATTAGCCTATCTTGGAGGTTGCGAAACCGCTAAGGGCAGTTCCGGACATATTTCTTTCTGGTGGCGTTGTGGCAAGGGTACCGACACAGTGATCGGCTTTGCTGGTTTGCCCCTAGTCTGGCAAGCTGGTGAATATATCGAGGGATTCTTTTACTCTGCAATACATCAGAGTTGCAACATGTATTGGGCGGCATTGATAGCGGAGAACCGAGTAAGAAACGTCTTTGGAAACAACTACATGGGAGATATAGATACGAGAAAAACATGGGGAAGCATCCATACAAGAATTGATATCCCTACTTGGGGAATATATGAAGGGATGGAATAGCGCCCTCTTGAAACTGGACGGAGGCGGCATTTATGTTAAACGACAGTACAAGATCATATCGTAAGAAGCCCATATTCTTGATAGCGCTTATAGCAAGCTGTTCCGCAATTGCCGTCGTGTTGCTGACTATATTGCCGGCTAGCGCTAAGGAAAAGGCGGAGCGGATGATGAAGGATAAGATGCGCAGCGAGTTTGCAGATCTGGAAAAGGTCGAGCTTGCCGAGGAATTGGAAGGAATTAATGGGAAATATTATCAATATAACTTATATGACAGCAACGGAGAAATGATAGGCATGGTGACAGAGGATGCCTCCACAAAAACCATTCTCTCAATCGGGTATGACTACAAGCCTAACTATGGTCAGCCCGAACTGACACTTGAAGATGCGCATATGGTCGCAAAGAGTTATCTATCGAAATGGGGATATGTCTTATCGGAAGATTATGATCTCGTGAAAGAAGAGATAACCCAGGAATACTCCGATGTCGGCGATAAGCATGCATACATTTATCTGCTAACTTGGGTGCGGCGCGTGGGGGATATCACGATAGCCGAAGACGGTTGCGCAATGAAAATCGATGCGATAAGCGGCAACGTAATATATTGCAGTTTCCCTGCGGGGATAAACAAGGATTATAGTATTGCAGAAACAATAAAGCCGCAGATTTCTAAAGAGGATGCCTTGTCTATCGCCAGAAGCAATTGCTCTTCACCTGAGAAATTGTATCAGAGCGTTAGCTTGGACAGCAAAGAAGACTTGGAGAATGTCGATATCAGAGTTAAGGAAAACGTCGAGCTTATATACATGAAAGCAGACAAAGAGTATAGGCTTATAGATAGGGTTCATATTACGTATGAATACTATCCGAAAGAAGTTGAGGTCAATGAAGAAAACAGGATCGGCGTTAAAGGATATGTGATCGATATCGACGGTGTTACTGGAGAAATCCTTGGAATAAACCAGACATTGTAAATATGGTCCTTCCCCCAGAAGTGTGGGCAGAAAAGCACGGTCGGCTTGGCGCCGATAAGGAAAGGTCCTGATCGTAAAAAAGCCGGCAAGCCATCGCGTATCAATGTCGTGCGGGTTGCCCACACTTTATGGAATAGGGCCGTAAATATTTACTTACAGAGTAGATGTAATAGTAAATAAGCTTGGCGATCCGGTGTCCTCGGTTGGTTGCCAGCCGTTCCAGAATTCTGCCGGAGACGTGTCACTATTCCCCCTTGAAAACGGGGGCGCGTTTTTCGCGGAAGGCGGCCAAGCCCTCGCGTGCGTCCTCGCTGGCCAGCGCACGGCCCATGATCTGGCCGATCTCTTCCCTCTCCTCCTCGGAGAGGGACGCCCGCTTGTCCATGATGCGCAACACGCGCTTGTGGCCGCTCACCGACAGGGGCGCGTTGGCCGCTATCTCCCGGGCCAGCCTCTCCGTGAACGCCTCCAGCTCTTCTTCGGGTACCAGGTAATCCAGCATCCCCATACCCAGGGCTTCCCGGCCCTCGAAGAGCCGCGCGGTGAAGAAGACCCGTTTGGTCACCGGCATACCCAGGTTGCGCACGAAGCGGTGCAGGCCCTCGGGAGGATAGACTATACCGAGCCTCGCCGGGGGCATGCCCATGCGGCAGCCCTCCGCTCCCACGCGGAGGTCGCAGGCCATGCTGGTCTCGCATCCCGCCCCCACGCAGTATCCCCTTATCATGGCGATGACCGGGAAGGGGCAGTCCTCGATGGCGTCGAGGCCGAACTGCAGCGGCCCCTTGCTCTCGATCTGGCGTTGCACGTCCTCAGGAATGCCCTCCGGGAGCGCAGATAGGTCCATGCCGGCGGAGAAGGCCTTGTCCCCGGCCCCCCTGAGTATGGCGCAGCGCACGCCGCCCTCGGAGGCGAGCTCCCCCAGGGCGCCGGCCAGCGACACCAGCAGGGTGGAGGAGAGCGCGTTGCGGCGGTGGGGGCGGTTTATGGTGAGCACCGCCAGCTCCCCTTTCCTCTCGACCAGCAGTTCCGCTTCCTCGTTCATGTCATCCTCCTTTGCGAAAGCGACGGCGAGAGAGGACTCGCAGATACCACCCCTTGCCGGGGACGGTTTATGAGCGAGAAAACATCATATACAGCCCTTACAGCTCTGCCGAGGGCCGGCACCCGTGTTGCCATTGACAACGGACGTAGGGCGTTAATGGTTAATGCCATTCCATGCCGGCTCCAAACCCCTTGTTTCCATGATAGTCCCCGTTTCAATGATAGTCCCCGTTTCCATGATAGTCCTCCAGGCCGTCAGGCGGCTTCAGCCACCCGGCGGGACACCGCCCCCTGGGTGCTTCTCAGACCGCGTACTGCCTGCGGAGCTCTTTTTTGAGGATCTTTCCCGTCAGGGTCCTGGGTATGGCCTCTACTTGGGTTACTTTCTTGGGGATCTTATAGCGCGCCAGCTTTCCCTCGCAGAAGGCCTCGATCTCCTCCAGGGTCACGGGGTCGTCGGGGTTCTCGGGCAGGACGAGGGCGTGGCCCACCTCGCCCCACTTCTCGTCCGCCATGCCGATCACCGCGACGTCTTTGATCTTGGGGTGCTCCATGAGCACCTTCTCCACCTCCGCGGGATAGATGTTCTCGCCGCCGCTGATGATCATATCTTTTTTGCGGTCCACAACGTAGATGTACCCGTCCTCGTCCACCGTGGCCAGGTCGCCGTAGTGGAACCAGCCGTCCTTCATGGCCTCCGCCGTCTCCTCGGGCATGTTCCAGTATCCCAGCATGACATAGGGGCCGCGGGAGCAGATCTCCCCCACCTCGCCCGACCCCGGCTTGACCTCCGTCCCGTCCTCCTTGAGCACCTTGACCTCGGAATGGAACATGGGGATGCCCGCGCTGCCCACCTTTTCCATGTTGGCGCAGGAGAGCACGATGGAGGTCTCGGTGCAGCCGAAGACCTGGATGAGCAGGGGGACCCTCATCTTCTCCACGATGCGGTCTAACAGTTCCCTGGACGCGGGAGCGCCGCCGATACCCACGCCCTTGAGGGAGCTCAGGTCGTATTTGTCGAAATCCGGCACGTCCAGCATCATCTGCAGCATGGTGGGCACGGCCCCGAAATGGGTCACCTTGTGCTCGGAGATGATCCTCAGCGCCTCCTCGGGGTTCCAGAACTTCTGGAGGATGATGGTGCCGCCGGTGTAGAAAGTGGGCATGGTGATGATGTTGAGGCCCCCGGAATGGAAGAGGGGGATGGCCACCAGGGACACCGCGTCGAGGTCGAAGAGCAACTCCAGGGCGTCATTGAAGGTGTTCCAGAAGGTCTTGCGGTGAGGGAGAACGGCTCCCTTGGCCCTTCCGGTTGTGCCGGAGGTGTACATGATGAGCTGCGGGTCCTCCATATCGGGGGGCTCGGGGACGAAGGGCTCGTCCTCGCTGCGCCCCAGCAGCCATTCCTCGTAGGGCTGCGCGAAGCCAGGGACCACGTCGCCCACCGCCGCCACCACGGGCATAGGGTTTTTATAGAGGTTCAGCAGCTCCCCCATGGTCCCCGCGAACTCGGAGTGGAAGAAGAGGGCGCGCGTCTCGGTGTCCTCGAAGATGTCCTTGAGCTCGCCAGGGGTGAGGCGGAAGTTCAGGGGGATGAAGATCAGCCCCAGCTTGGCGCATGCGAAGTATATCTCCATGAACTCGGGGCAGTTGAAGAACATCCCGGCGACCCGTTCCTGCCTCTTGAGCCCCGCGGCGAGCAGCCCGTCGGCCACCTGGTTCACCCTGCGGTTGAACTCCTTGTAGGTGAGGCTCCGGTCCCCGTAGATGAAAGCCGTCTTGTCCCCGGTGAGGGGGAACAAAGCCCGCTTCGTCGCCCAGTTACCCACGTTCATGCAAACACACCCCCTATGATGACGCCTCGCGGCCCTGCGGCCGCACTCCAGCACCGTGCCGGCAATAGTGGCCGCGCCGTCAGGCTCGGCGTGACCATGCTCCCATACCCGAATGCCGGGACAGCAAGACACCACCCCTTGCGGGCTCACCCTTTTCCCAGTCCTGCATGCATGCCGGCGCAATCAGAAATGGCGTTTGGCAGGCGTTTGCCGTTCCAGCCGTCGCCAGCGCGCCGCAACACTTTGGCGGTTGTTCCTCGGCGACTCCATGCAGCCCACGTGATGCATTATGCAATAACGTTCACTTCATGTAAAGTAATTATGTGCACCTTTGATTAATATAACAGCGACCGTAAGAAAATCTGTAACATGCGATAATCCGCATGAATAAACGGTTTCAGAACATCACTAGCGAGCTTTACACCATCTTCGACCTCTGCTAGTATCTTGAATATTCGGGAACGGCTGTTGCGGCTTCCTCGGGGCAGGGTAAAAGGCGGCGGCAAGTTGAACACAGGGAATGCTCCCCTAAACACCGGAGCGGAAACGCTCCATATCAACGAGCCTGAAACGGATACCTGCATGCCCGGTCCAGACGTCAAGGCGACGGCGATCTCTCAGGGAGTCGTGTCATTAGCGCAAGGGCATCCCGTGCTCGTGCGCAAAGACTGCCTGGATGGTAGGGGATCTAGCGGTAAAACGAGGTGGTAAGCGACATTGAGACCTGTTGCTCTCGCTTCGCTGAGGTGCGGAACAAGCCGCATCAAGGCGGTTTGGAGAGATAGGCGCTATCGTAGCTTGCTCGCTATAACGGTATGTTGAACTCCTCATGTGAGAGCAAACCGTAAAGGGCCGCGCATGAAGGGTCGCGAAGCGAAAGGGCATGTACATGGGAAAACGAGCGAGGAGGGGGAGGAGATATGAACGAGCTCGCGGAAGTGGCGAAATTCGTACGCGCGCTGGACTTCGGCGGCTTTTCGCCGCCGGTGGTCGAGGCGGCAAAGGTGCCTATCATCGACTGCCTGGGGGTGACCGTGGCTGGCTTGGAGGACGACTGTTCCCGCATCGCCGCCGAGTGGGTGGATTCCCTGGGGGGCAAGGAGCAGGCCACCGTCTTCTACGATTTCAAACGCACCGCCGCGCCATGGGCCGCTCTGGCCAACGGCACCGCCGCCCACGCCCTTGACTACGACGACGTGAGCTTCCGCATGATGGGGCATCCCTCCGTGGCCCTGGTGCCGGCCATCGTCGCCCTGGGCGAATCGCTTAGCTCATCGGGGAAAGACTGCATAACCGCCTACGTGGCGGGGCTGGAGGTGGCGGCGAAGATAGGGGCGGCGCTGGGCGGCAACTCCTACATGCTGGGATGGCATCGCACCAGCACCATGGGAGCCCTGGGCGCGGCGGCCTCCTGCGCAAAGCTCATGGGTCTAGGCGAGGAGCAGACCACTCACGCCCTGGCCATCTCCTGCTCCCTGGCCAACGGCATACGCGCCAATTTCGGGACCATGACCAAACCCCTGCACGCGGGTATGGCGGCCATGAACGGCATCATCGCCGCGCAGCTGGCGTCCCGGGGCTTCACCGCCAACCCCGACGCGCTCTACGGGGAGAACGGCTTCGCGCGCGCCTTCTCCGACGACACCGACAAAGCGGAGGAGCTCCTCAGCACCCTGGGAGAGCCCTATGAGCTCATGGAGCCGGGGCTTTCCTACAAGCCCTATCCCTGCTGCCGCGGACCGCAGGGAGCCATCGACGCCGCCCTGATGGCACGCGGGGAAGCCCTGAAGACGGGCGGGATCGAGGCGGGGGAGATCGAGAAGGTGGAATGCAGGGTCCCGGCCTGGCTGCGCTCGGTGCTCACCTACCATGAGCCGAAATCCGGCCTGGAGGGGAAATTCAGCCTGGAGTTCTGCGTCACCGCCGCCCTCCTGGAGGGAAAGGTGGGGGTGGGCCAGTTCAGGGACGAGGTGGTCACCTCGGCGCCGGTGGTGGAGACCATCTCAAGATTTGACTGGCAGGACCTGGAAGGCGATATCACCAGTCCCTTCGCCTCCGAGGTGGTGGTGTCCTTCAAGGGGGGCCGCAAGGCGGTGGGCAAAGTGGAAAAGCCTTTGGGAGAGCCGGGAAACCCCATGAGCGAGGAGCAGATACACGACAAATACCTGGAATGCGTGGGTAGCGTCATCAACCCCGATGTGGCGAGGCGTACCCTGGATATGCTCAAGGACCTCGAGGCGCTCGAGGACATAAACGAGCTGGTACGCGCCTATAAACCATAACGCCCTGCCCTCAACCGGGCGTACCCGGTGGCAAAAGGCCGCTACGCGGGAGGGTCTCGGAAGCTGCTGACGCGGGGTTTTCGTCTCCGCTGCAACATGTTGTTAAACCGTTAAACAGGCGCTCTTCAGGCCAGGCAGCGCGTAACGCGGGGTTTTTCGTTTCCACCAAGGTGCTGGTTAACCGTCAGGCGAGTGCTCTTTCGATCAGCCAGTGCGCAAAGCCATGGTCCTCGCTCGCCGCCTTGACTTGTTGGCGATCTTCCAAGCGAGCACTACTTCAACCCGGTAGCGGATAACGCAGGGGGTTTTCGCTCGCCCCTCAAGGCTGGCGGCAGGCCCGCGCGGTTGATCGGGCTGAAGGCCTCTTCGGCCCACGGTTCGCGACACGCCGAAATGCCCGCCCAAAGCCCTGGGTGGCCGCGGATCGAGCTGGAGGCTACTCCGGTCCACGATCCCCTATCTTCCGGAAAAAGCAAAAACCTCGGCAAGATGCCAAGGCATAAAGTGTGACCTGCCTTGCACATGGCTTCCATCCAGATGGCCATGAAAAAGGCTTTGGAGAAAGGAGGCGGTCGCTTATGCGGAAATCACGGAAGACCGCCCTGGCCCGCTATCCAGGGTGACGGCCAGCCGAGAGAGGCCGCTATCCCCCTCAGCCCCCGTTTTTCGCCCGCTCCTCCTTGAGGCCGAGCTTCTCCCTGATATAATCAGCGACTTGGGTTATATAGGTGCCGGAGACGAAGACCTCCGCAACCCCCATCTCCTTGAGCTTGGGGATGTCCTCCTCGGGGATGATGCCCCCCACCAGCACCAGCTTGTCCGCGATGCCCTTTTCCTCCAGCAGCCCCATGAGGCGTTTCACGATGCTCAGGTGAGCGCCGGAGAGGATGGAGAGCCCGATGACGTCGACATCCTCGTCCAGGGCGGCGTTGGCGATGTCCTCGGGGGTGCGCCGCAGCCCGGTGTAGATAACCTCGAAACCCGCGTCCTTCAGGCCGTAGGCTATCACCTTGGCGCCCTGGTCGTGGCCGTCAAGCCCCGGCTTGGCGATGAGCACCCTTACCTTGGCTTTCTCCTTAGTCTCCACGGGTCATCTACCTCCTTTGGGTATCATCCTGTCATGATGAACACGGAGAAGCTTTTATTGCGTCCCTCTCCCATATCCTGTCTTTGGAAAGATCCTCCCGCTTCGCTCCCCCTTCCATGAGCCTGGAGGGTCGATGGCGGGCTATGATCATCGTGCATCGTTCGGCGATGTGTGACCTCCTCCGCCATCCTTGCCCTCCTGTCAAGCCCCGGTTTCGGCCCTTCTGGAAACGCCGCTT
>MU158534.1:10397-10912 GCA_015711875.1 Candidatus Solincola jinzensis
GACTGCCGCAGAAACAGGATAAGTAAGCTGGATCTTCCCGCATTCTCCCGTATCACCTAATGGTCAACGCCCTGGCCCCTGACCTCTCTCGCCGTGTTGCTTTCAAGCGGAAAACCATCTGCCCCAAGCTTTTCACTCCCAGATGGTTTCGCAGGGCAACAGCTCCACGGCCACCCCCGTTCTCCTCTCGATCTCCAGGTAAGGCCTCCCCGTGAGGTCCCTTCCCCAGCCGCTGAGACGGAAAGGCGAGGAAGGGATAAGCGCCAGGTCGGGACGCCCGCTTCTTGCCGAGAACTCCTCTATGCATGCTATGAAATCCTCCACCACCAGCAGGTCGCCCAGGATGATGTTGCCCCCGAAATAGCGGTTCTCGGGCACATCCAGGGAAAGCGAGCATCCGTCCGGCAGCGAAAGAGGGCGCTCGCGAAGCAGCTGTTCCAGCGTCGGCCGCACCAACGCCGAGGTGAGCAAAAGCGGCCGTTGCGCCCCCCGCGCCCGTATCGTTGACTGCACTG
>JACVJG010000053.1 GCA_015711875.1 Candidatus Solincola jinzensis
CCACTGGAAACGTATGGAGGGTGGCGGCGCCTCTGGACGCGTCCAGGGTGAGATTCGTTTCACGAGAGTATAACCCCGATATGCACGGTACCAGCGAGGGTGGGGGAGGCTCGGAAGCGCTTGCCTTCGAGGCGGTGGGTGAGGGAGAGGCGATCATCAAACTGCGTTATTCGCGCCTCTGGGATAGGGGAGACGCTCCCGTGCGCGAGGCGACGATAGTGGTGAGGGTCTCGAGATAACCAGAGTCGCATCCTGTCCTGGAACCCACTGAAGCCATGAGCCTTGTCCTTCACACGGCGGGCATCTCGGATATCTGTCTCCCCTGAGGTAGCGAGACCGCGCTTTCCCGCGACGGGTTGCCTGTTTTTTCCTGAGCGACACGCTCACATCTTCGCAAACTGGGAAACGACCTTCGGCGAAAAAGATCCCTCCCCCGCTGGATACGGGTGATGGGAGGGGCACGGGAACGGGCATCACTGCGGGGTCAAGGGCGCATGAAGCAGTGGAGACTTGTGATTGGACGGCAGAAGAACCGCGGTCATGAGATAAGCGTGTCGATTAGCGATATCAAGACCATTGAAGGTCAGCAGCTGACGACATCACCCATGTTTTTCATCTCGGGGCCCAAGCTGCCTACCCGGTGGCCGCTCACGCGTCCTGTGCGTGATTTGGCGCTTTAAAAAAGTCTTGACGATTGACCGTGACAGTATCTTCATATAATATAACATATATAACTTTTGAGATATAGAAGGAGATATGATGGCGGTAAGGATCATAAGCACCACGGAATTAAGATCGAAGGCGGCGGACATGGTCCTCGGATTGCGCAGGGGGGACCGCTTCCTCATCCAGCATTACAACGATATCGTGGGATATATAACTCCCGAGATACCAGTGGACTTGCAGAAGAAGCTGGGAACAAGGAAAACCAGCCGGGAAGAGACCTTCAAAACGGTCGAATAAAGAGACCTTCAAAACGGTCGAATAATCTTTGGGGCAAGTATAGGGCAAGGCTCGCGCAGCGACCCGTCCGTTGAACATGCCGTGGCTTGGGGCTTTCGTGCGGCAGGCAGAGAGCGGGGCTGTCATCATCTTTCATGCGAGTTCGTTCGCGTGGGTGATAAACCTTCTTTCAAGGCGCGGGACCGAAAAACGGGGCATGCTGGCCTCCGAAGCCATCGCGTGAGTCAACACCGCAGGAATGCGGTAAACAACCCTTGTCCGCTGCCACGGCTAGGGGAGGCGTCGCGCGGTTCCGGTGAGTTTTTATACCCTTGGCGCATGAGGAGAAGGAGATGACGGCGGCGCCATGCGCGGGGTGGTGGTCGTATGCCCTTGGCGCGTGAGAGCGAGCAGCGCCGTGCGGGGGGATTCAAGGTGGGCTAGAGCGACCCGCATGTGCGCGGCGTTCGCGCAAGCCAGCCGGGAGAAGATAAGTTCACATGGGTTAATATGCCATTATATGGCAATGTAAATACACGAAGGCGGTTTTCGCCGGGTGGGCGGTTGGGGGGCTAGGGCTTGCCGTGCCATGCAGGGGCGCAGGGGTAGGGACATATCTTATGGAAAGGTAAGCGATGACAGTGCGAAAGCCTCTCGCGACGGTGATGCGGGCTTCACGCCGTCTTCCATCCCCTGGTGAAGACGGCGGGCAAGCGGCGGCGGAGTTCGCCCTGGTGCTGCCTGTGCTCCTCCTGGTTTTTCTCCTCTTCGCCCAGGCGGTGATGGTCATGCGCGCCCAGATAGCGGTCACCGCGGCGGCCAGGGAGGGGGCGAGGAAAGGGGTGGAGACGGGAAGCGTGGCCATGATCGAGGGAGCCGCCGCCAAGGCGGCGGCGGGTCTGGACGGCGACAGGTTGCGAGTCAAGGTGGAGAGCGGCCCCCGGCGACGGGGCGAGTGGATAAGGGTGGAAGTGGAATACGACGTGCCGGTGTCCATTCCCGCGGTGGGGAACCTTTTCCCCTCGGTAACCGTACGCGGATGCGCGGAGATGCGCATAGAGAACGACCGCGAGGTGGCGCCATGAGGCGGTTCACGTTCTCCGACTCCGCGGGGGTTACACCGGTGGCGGCGGTGATGATGGTGCTGATGCTGCTGGTGGGGGTGGCGTTGCACGACGTGACCGCCTTGTACGGCGCGCGCGCCATGGCGCAGACCGCGGCGGACGCCGCGGCCAAGGCGGCGGGGCTGGAGCTTTCCCCCCTTTTCGGGGTGGGCAACGATCCCGCTTCCGCGGCGCGAGAATACGCATCGCGCAACGGCGCCCGGCTCGTCTCCCTGAGCTACGGCGGGGAATACGCCTATATATGGGTAACGGTGCGAGTGGAAAGGGACGTGGACCTTATGGTCATGGGGGGCAGAAGGGGAAGGGTAGGCGCCACGGCGCGTTGCTACCTCGACCTCGCCGCGGAAGGGCGTTCCAGCGCACGGTAAAGCGGCAAGGCATTGCAGAAGCCTTAGATATGTCAGGAACCCGCACGGGCACCGGCTCAAGCCCGGCGCACATGTTTCCAAGCCGGTTCATGAGCGAAGCCGCGAGAAAAAAGGCGGTGGCCGCAGTCCACCAAGGCGCATTCCGGTGATGATCCGAACGCCAACAGCAACCCCGCCTGATATCCCTGTCCTGCATGCGGTTTGCGCGCCTGGCTTGCGGGCCGGGCCTCCAAGGGTGGAGCTTCGTTGTGTGGTCATCACCTCTTCGGTGCCGGCGAAAGCGGGATCACGACCCTCCGGGACGATAAGTCCATCGGATGCGAGATCGCGGGAGATGGAAGGCTTCGTCTCATTTCGGGCGACGCCGGGCATGGGCGCCGAGAATGGAGCAAGAAGCAACGAGCTGCAAATAGCCTCACGCTCCTTATCATGCCGATGATGAAGGTTGCCACGGCGTGAAGCCGCGGCTCGCGCAACGGCTGAGGGTCACCGTGACCCTTTGCGCTTTTTTATGCAGGTCATCAATAGATGAAGAAAGGGAAGGAGTCCACGAGCCAGTCCCTGCCTTCCTTGACCAGGCGCACGCGAGAGGTCTCGGTTTCTAGATTGCCCCTGCTGCCGAACTCGATGGTCACATCGACCTCGGCGGCGCTTTCCTCCAGATCGATTTCACCGGGTTCGAAGTCGTAAGAACGGGCGGTTCCGAAGATCCCCGAGAACTCCGCCGCCGTCCAGGGCTTCTCCAGGCGGTGCTTATCCTTGTATTGGCGGCTGAGGTGCTCGAAGATGTAATCGGTGCGCCCGTCTATGCAGGAGATGAGGAAGTCGCGCAGCGCCTGCTCCACCTCCGTCCGCTCGTCCTCCTTTTTCTCTGGCTTTTTCGTCCAGTCAAGGGCGGTAAAGGAGCTCACAAGCCATTCTCCGTCCTGCCGCGAAAGCACCAGGGTCTCCTCGCGCGGTCCCTTGCCTGCGATTTCCATCTCCACCCTTATCACCGCGCGTTCTCCCTCCAGGACCATATCCTGGTCGGGTGAGAAGCGATAGGAAAGAAGATATCCCATGGCGGCCGCAAGCTCATCCGCGCTGATGGGGTCCGGCACCTGGTTTGCCTCCAGGTATTGGGTGGAGAACATCCCCCGCAGGCTCTCGAGGTCCTGGTTGCCCAGGGCGTCCAGAAAGGATATGGCCGCCTGCGATACCTTCTCGGAGAGGCCTGTTTCCGTCTCTCCTCCGCCGCATCCCGCGAGAAAAGCGATGAGCGCCAGCGATATAAACCCGGCAAATCCCGCGGCCTTCAAGGGTTTTCTCATATACTTCCTCCGTTTTCTTTCCTCAACAACTTCTCCGCTCCCGCCTGCAAACCTTCCTGCGCGAAGCGTTGATCGGGTCGAGCCCGGGCGGTGAGGGATGAGGAACCTCCCATGATCATAGCATGCGCCCCCCTACCATGCGGCCGTCATGCGTTGACACGGTGATGCGAGGGCAAGCGTAGATATGGGCGCTTTCGCTCCGTTTTATCTGATGGAGGCGGAAAACGGAGAGGGAACTAAAAAGATGGAACGCGGCGACAAAGGGAATGGCTTCATCATCAACCCCCTGTATCGCCGCACCGCTGTTCTGCGTGCCCTGCACGATAGTATGGCCGGCGGCGGGCCGGTGAACGGAAACGGGTTCGGTTTGCGGGCAGAAGGGACCGTAAGGGAGAAAAACACCCGTGGCGATGGAGCGGGCGGCATAAGGCGATCCACGGGCGGGAGGAAGGGCTTTCGCGCCCCGGAGGAGGAGCAAGACTTGGGGGATAAAGAGGATGAAGAGGACGCGCATGGATTCGGCTACAGGGGAGCGGAGTGAGCCAGCGGAAATACGGTGGCGCCGGTCCATGGAGCCGCGCAATCCCACTATGTGCTGGTACGCTTGGGGAATATATAATCCAAGGTATACATCGCGGACATCCTCGGCGCGCTGGCGCGTTGATGGCTATTGTGGGTCGGCTTTTCGGCACGGGGGCGGCCGCGGGGAGCGCCGCGCCGGAAAGAGAGAGAGGCATGCTGGCGCTGTTCATTTCCCTGGCCCTGGAGGGCATGGAACCGCAAAGGGAACGGGAACTGGTGGAGAGGGCACGAGCCTCTCCCGACGCCTTTTCTCAGCTATACGAGCACTACATGCCCCTGATCTACCGCTACTTATTGAGGAGGACGGGGAGTGTGGAGACGGCGGAGGACCTCACCGCCACCACATTCGAGAAGGCACTGAGCCATCTGGGGGGCTTTCGGTGGAAACAGGTCTCGTTTTCGGCATGGCTTTACCGCATCGCCACCAACTGCTTGGTGGATCATTACCGTCGTGAGGGAAGGCGCCGTGAAACCTCTTTGCATGACCTGGAGGGAGTGCTCAGATCCCCCATGGGGGCGGGCGAGGAGGAAACGGAAAGGGTTGCTTTGCTCATGGACCTGGTGCGGAAACTACCCCTTTCTTACCAGCACGTACTGGCGCTGAAGTTCTACCAGGGGCTGGATCACGATGAGATGTGCGAGGTGCTGGGAGTGAGCAAAAAGACGCTGAGCATGAAGATATACCGCAGCCTCAAGGCCCTGCGTAAGGCGGCAGTGGAGGCTGGCCTGCTCGAGGAAGGGTGTGAAACGTAATGAGGGGCAGGCTCAAAGCGGACTTGATCGCACGTGCCCTGGGGGAGGGAGAGCCCGGCGAGGCGGTGTCTCTGGATCCTGAATTAAGGGGGCTGGCAGAGCTTGCTTCCATGCTCTCGATAGTGTCGCGCGTGGAACAGGACCCGTCGCCTGAGGCGCAGGCGCGCATGTGGGAAAGGGTCGAGGAGTGTCAACGTCGCATCTCCCATGAGCGGGCTCACAGGGAAAGGGATCCTGCCCGGCGCGTGCGGGCCGCTGAGCCGTGGCGCTCCTCCTATGCCGCCGTGGCTGTGGCAGCGGTTCTTGCGGCGATAATGGTGATATCATCGGTGATCCTGACCGGGCCGGGGGTGTTGAGCGTACCGCCCACCCTGGGGTTGAAGGAGGCCGAGGCATGGGTTTTCGCAACCTCGGATGTGGATGTAAGGCCTCCGGGAGGGGAATGGTCCCGGCAATCCCCTCCCTTCGTCATGGGAGCGGGAAGCTCCATCCGTACCCCCGAAGGGGTAAGGGCGGAGGTAGCCTTCGGGAGTCGTAACCTGGCGCGTATGGATTCGGGAAGCGAAATGGACGTTATGGCGGTGGCGGATAACGGCATCTCCCTTCAACTGCGCCAGGGAAGGGGCTATTTGCGGGCCGAGGGAGTTCCCTTGCGCGTGTTCGGGGGCGGATTGCGGGCGGAGGCGCGCGGCACCCTTCTGGATCTCGACCTGAGGGGCTCTGACCCCGTGCTGCTCGCCCTCGCGGAAGAGGTGGCGGTGGAGGTGTTGCAGGGCGGTACGGGAAGCGCGGTGGTGTCGGAGGGGAGGATGCTGGCTTTGCCGGATCTCCTTGGTGAAGGAGGCGCCGCAGGCCTGGTAGAGGATATCCCGGCCGAGATGTTGCTGGACGAATGGCTGCAGTGGAACCGCGCTCTCGACCAGGGCAGAGGGTGGGACGTGGGGGTGCTTTCCGAGGTGGAGGCGGGGAACGTGGAGTCGCCCGAGATAGCGGACATGCCCAGAGAGGACGGCCAGCAGCCGGGCCCAACGCCACAGGATGGAGAGAACGGGGAGAACGGAGAGAACGGAGAAGATGGAGAGGATGGGGAGGACGGAAAGGTGATAAACCCCACGCTCTCGCTGCAGGGAACGGTGCAGAAAGAGGGCGCCGCCCTCTCGTGGGAGATAAGAAACGGGACCACGCAGGAGTTCATCCTCCTTCGCGCCGCGGGAAGGGAGCCCGCATATCCCGGCGATATCCTGGCCCGCCTGGCTGGAGGGGCGAGGAGCTACCTGGATACGCAGGTAGAGCCGGGCATGACCTACTCATACCGGGTGGCCGTTCGCCATGATGGAGGGATGATATACAGCAACGCCGTCAAGTTGTCCATACCGGAGGTGAAGCCCGAGATTACACTGTACGGAAGGGTTATCGACGGAGGAGGGGGAAGGCCGGTCATAGAGCTGACCTGGCATGTGAAGGGAGACCCACGGGCGGAATTCTACGCTCTGGTGCGCTCGCAGACCAACCAGAACCCCCAGTACCCACCTTCTGCGGGTATGCTGGAGTGGCGCTTCGCTCCTGGAAGCAGTGATTACAAATATATAGACAACGACCTCTACATGGGATACACGTACAACTACCGCGTTTACGCCGTCAGGGGCGGAAGCGCGGTCCTGCTGTCCAACATGGTTTCCGTATACGTGGACACCTCGGTCCTCCAGAAAGCGGGCTCCATAAAGTCCGAAGGTCAAGCGCATCTCGTTGACTATCATCCTGCCGGCGTCTAAACTGTTTTAACGTGCTTTGCATGCCGCTGAAATGGCATGGCGGATTCATCCCTGTCCGGGATGAGGCCGTTCCTAAAGAGCCAGGAAAGGAGGGAAAAGGACATGCTCGCGCTTTTTCAGAGCTTCGGACTTCCCGAGCTGGGCATCATCCTTCTCATAGCGCTCATTATCTTCGGGCCCGCGCAGCTTCCCAAGATCGGACGCTCGGTCGGCAAGGCGATACGTGAGTTCAGGGAATCCAGCTCCGAGGTATCGAAGGCCATACAGGAAGGCATAGAGGGCGGCGACGAGGAGAAAAAGAGCAAGAAGAAGGCTGAAGAAGAGGAATAAAGACTTTCTTTCTCGCAGGCCTTTCAACTTTCCTCATCACGGTCGTTTTATTCCCCCGAATCACCGGAGGCTGGTTTGGCCGACCGCAAGATGACCATTATCGAACATCTCGAGGAGCTCAGGAGGCGCATCATCGTCATGTTCCTGTCCCTCGGGGTGGCCATATGCGTGGGATACGTGTTTTCCTGGGACATCCTGGATTTTCTCAAGCAGCCGGCCTCCAGGGCTGATATCCCCCTAAATCTCTACTACCAGACGGTGCTCGAGCCCTTCATGGTGCGCTTCAAGATCGCCATGTACGCGGCCATAGTGCTGGCCTTACCCGTCATCCTATATGAGATCATAGCCTATGTGGCGCCTGCGCTGCGCAAGCGCGAGAAGCGCTTCATGTACACGGCGCTCTTTTTCATCATCGTCTTTTTTCTCGGTGGCGTGGCCTTCTGTTACTTCTATATTCTGCCGGTGGGACTGAGGTGGCTGGTAGGCCAGGCGGGAGGAAGGATCAGCCCGGTACTCATGGCAGGACAGTATATAAGCCTGGTGGCGCTGCTCATGGTGGCGGTGGGGCTGTCCTTCGAGACCCCCCTGGTGGTATGGCTGGTGGTGCGTCTGGGGATAATCACGCCCCAGAGGCTGCACAAAAACTGGCGTTACGCGGTGATAATCATCCTCTGCTTCGCGGCCCTCATAACCCCGGACTGGAACCCCATCACCATGATGCTGGTGGCGGTGCCCATGTTCTTCCTCTACGAGGGGAGTATTCTGTTCGCCATGCTGGGAAGGAGGGGAGCTGAGAAAAGGAGAAGGGCCCTTGAGGCAGAGCTGGAGGAGTGAACCCTGCCTTGAGTTACGGGAGTTGCCGGGACTTTGACGAAAAAACCGCGATAGGCTGACTCAGGTAGGCGTGTGAGCATTAAGCGCATGAAGCCTGTATAACAATAAAGCTGTGAAGGTCTGGCCGTATGAGAGCACGATGCGCATTCGATCGAGGAGGTAGGTTAAAATCGGAGATTTCAAGCTGAAACAACGCAAGATAAACAAGAGCCTGGTGAGCCGTCAGGCCAAGGCTTACGCGGAGGCCAACCCCAGGTTAAAAGGGGTGATGAGCCTTTACCGCGAGGTATTCTCGGTGCAACGCAGGCTATCGCAGCGTATCCCTGACCGCCTACCCCATCTCGAGGAGTCGCAGGCGTACAAGCTCATCGAGGAAGGCGAGACGCTGATCAACCTCGCTGAGCTGGCCATAGACGAGGCCCTTGCCGAGGAGATCTTGAGGGAGCTCGCGGAGGTGCTGAAAAAGAAGAGCGAGTCCCCGGTCGAGGACCTTGACCAATTCCTCGCCAGGGAGCTCGGCGCGGAGGGATTGCGCTCCCTCATAGAGGCTTTTCTGGAGCGCGATGACGAGAAGTTCCTGCGCCTCGCGGAGGGATATTCCCTGGAGCCCGAGGTTCTTTACATGTTGACTCATATGACCATTGCACCGTTCATGTGGAAAACGGCTGTGGCCATAACCCGTAAAGCCGACCTCGACCAGGTGCCGAGGGGCCGGTGTCCGGTATGCGGCGATCTGCCCATCATGGGTTTCCTGAGGAGCGAGGATGGGCTGCGGGTCCTGGAGTGCTCTCTTTGCGGGTCGCGCTGGGGTATACCTCGCATCATGTGCCCCTTCTGTATGAGCGTCGACCAGGATAAGCTCAAATATATATTCGCCGAGGGCGATGACAGGAGGCGGGCATACCTGTGCGAGAAGTGCGGAAAATACCTGAAAGTCTCAACCGCTCCGAGCGAGCGGGATGAGGAGTTCGTCATACCCCTGGAGGACCTCGCCACCGCCCACCTTGACCTCGCGGCGGAGGAGAAGGGATACGAACGCGGCTGTCGTACGGTGTTTTCGTAATATGCTCCTTGCGACAGGGACCGGCGTTTGTCGGAATGTGTTGCCATGCGGTGAAAACCGATAGTATAATCCATTCGATTTGTGGATTATAGGTTTGTTGAGAGCACGACAAACCCAAAGAGATCGAGTTTGACCGAAAAGGGAGGTTGACAAGCTCGAATCCCCGAAGGGGCCTTTTGCCGAGGAGGTGGGCGAAGGCCGCTTTATTGAATAATTCTTCGGTGGGAACAACCTGTTTAGCACCGGTAGATCCTTGAAAACAAAAGCTCTTTTGGTGCGCATGCGGGAAATCAAATCCCGTGTGGGGTTTATATATATCTGAAGCGCATATGACTATGTGTGCGCGAAGCAGCAGTAAAGTCATGGTTTGGAAGTACCGGATTCGACCTAGGAAAGTGGGGGGAAGTATGGAACTTTCGCGAAGAAGTTTCCTCAAGCTGTCGGGCGCCGGTATAGGCGTCACGGCCCTCGCCCAGCTCGGGTTCTCCGCCACCGCTCTCGCTGCCTCCGAGGAGCTTCGCATCAGCGAGGCCAAGGAGACCACCACGGTGTGCCCGTACTGCTCCGTGGGCTGCTCCGCCATCGTGAGCGTGGTGGACGGAAAAGTGGTGGGCATCGAGGGACTTCCCGACAGCCCCATCAACCGGGCGAGCCTCTGCTCCAAGGGCCAGTCCATCTATCAGGTCGCCAATAACGACCGCAGGCTCACCAAGGTGCGCTACCGTGCACCTGGGGCCACGGACTGGGAGGAGAAGACCTGGGAGGAGGCCATACCAAGGATCGCCCGCCTTATCAAGGATACCCGCGACGCGACCTTGGTGGAGACGGAGGAGATCGACGGCGTCAAGGTGAAGGTGAACCGTTGCGAGGGCATCGCCCAGCTAGGAGGGGCGGCCCTGGACAACGAGGAATGCTACCTGGCCGTCAAGTTCGCCCGCGGCCTCGGCCTGGTGTATATCGAACACCAGGCACGCATATGACACTCGGCCACAGTCGCCGGTCTCGGCGGCACGTACGGCCGGGGAGCCATGACCAATCATTACGTGGATCTGAAAAACGCGGACGTCTTCATGATCTGCGGAGCAAATCCCAGCGAGAACCATCCCTGCTGCTGGAAGTGGCTGGAGTGGGCGAGGAACGACCATGATGCGAAGATCATCGTGGTGGACCCCCGCTTCACCCGCTCCGCGGCACGGGCGGACCTATTTTCTTTCATCCGCCCCGGCACCGACATCGCCTTCTTCGGGGCCCTCATCAAGTACGCCATCGACAAGAACTACGTCAACTGGGAGTACGTGCAGAACTACACCAACGCTCCCATCCTGGTAAACCCCGATTACAAGGGCCCGGCGGAGCTGGACGGCCTCTTCAGCGGCTACGACAAGGAGAAGAGGAAGTACGACACCAAGACCTGGACCTACCAGACCGGTCCAGATGGTCAGCCCGTCCGGGTGCAGCTCATCCCCATCGCCGAGGACCCCGCCTTCCCGGGCAGGGGAGTTCCCAGCGGCCCCCAGGATGCAAACGGAAACTTCATTCCCAACCCGGACGAGGCCATAGCGGGCTCGGTATGGGCCAAGCTCAAGGAGCATTACGCCCGCTATACCTACGACGGCCCCAACAGCGTGGTCGCCAAGGTCTGTGGCATGGATCCTGCCAAGTTCAAGGAGATCGCCGAGACCTACGTGGGCATCACCCACAAGCGGGACAAGACCGGCAACCTCATGTACGCCATGGGGCTGACGCAGTTCACTTTCGGGACGGAGAAGATA
>JACVJG010000054.1 GCA_015711875.1 Candidatus Solincola jinzensis
CGCTGGTCACTACCGCTCACGGCTGAGCATGGCGGAGGAGGTAAGGGCGCGGGATTACAAGCCCATGTCACAGGCGCTCTGTTCGCTACCGCTCAGGGCAGTGGCCAGGCGATAAGCGATTCCCTGCCCTGCCGAGAGCCCGTTTCGGCTTTTCGGGAAACAGCGACCGTGCGTTGGCGCCGTCCCCGGCATGATGTGCCCGACGCGGCAAACCAGGCCATGCTCGCGATCCATGTTACAACCCGTCCACGCGCCCGGCGTAAGTTAGCGTATTTGATGCCCAGGATAAGGCCGCGTTTGGAATCCGTGGCGAAGCCTGGCCGCTTGCCATGCCGGTTGAAGCGTCGGCGTGATCAGGGAAACAGGACCAAAGCCCGGGCTTCACGCGATTCGGAAGCGAATTAGGCTCGGGCGCTCACTGCCCCTCCTCGTCCAGGAACTCCGTGACGATGGCGTTGAAGAGGTCGGGTCGCTCGCAGTGAGGGCAGTGGCCGCTGCCGTTTATCATCGCCAGGTAGGGATTGGGAAGCTCGCGCTTCTGGCGCAGGGCCTCTCTGGGGTTCACGCTTTTGTCCTTGTCCCCGAAAACGATGAGGGTGGGATTCCCGCAGGCGCGCAGCTCCTCTGTGAGGTCGAGCCCTCTCGCCGTTCTCGCCATGGCGGCGAGGGCGAGGCGGCTGTTTTTCATAGCCGCCCTCACGTTGGCGCGCACGAATGCGAGGTCCTGATACTCCGGCTTATGCAGTCCGCGATAGAACATCCACTTCAGCAGGGCCTCGCTGCGGTAGCGATAAGCGACGGAGACGAGGTGCGGCAGGCCGGGAAGATAGGCCCGGAGCCCTATGCTGGCCCTGCGCGTGGGAGTGGACACCAGCACCAGTTTTTTCACCGTTGCCGGCCTGGTCGCTGCGTAGCGCAGCGCGACGCAACCTCCCAGGGAATGGCCGACAAGGTGAAATGGCGCGAGCCGCAGGGCCTTTCCGAAGGACTCCAGGAAGTCCGCCATGCCGTCGAGGTCGCAGGAGAGATCTCCTTCCTCCGAATCGCCGTGGCCGGGCAGGTCGGGAGCTATGACGCGGTGCCGCTGGGCGAGCGCCTTGAGGTTATGCAGCCACTGCTTGCTGGTGGCGTTCCAGCCGTGCAGGAGGACGACGGGGGTCCCCTTTCCGCGCTCCTCGTACGCTATCCTGGCTCCGTTCAGCGTCAGGTTTTTCAAACCCAGTCCTTTCTGTCCCGTCGGGGTATCGATCCGTGTTGTCAGGATGGTATCTCCATATGTAGGTCGAGCGGCATTGCCCATCCTGAAGGGCGGCTTCCATCGCCCTGCAGGCGCCGGAAGCGATGCCTGCGTCTCCCTATCAGAGTTTATCATGCCCGCGCGGTGCCCCAGCGCCTTCTGATTTTAGGAGACGCGGTCGAGCGCGCGTCTCCGGGGGCGACCTCGCTGGCGGTATTGGAAGGCGGTGTGGGATATCGCGGAGCAAAGTCCGCGCGAAAAGCCGAGATGCCGTAATCCATTAGCAGGCAGGCCTTAGGAGGACGGCTTTAAGAGGAAATGGAGAGAAAGGATCGATTGCAGTGGTAAGCGTGTTGACAACAATATCGCTACTCGATATCGTTGAGCGATATTGATATTCATTTCTAGGCGGATACACGACAGAAAGGCGACCTTTGCGAGGCGCGCGAAGGCTAAGGCAGGTGCTGGTGTACAGGGAGCTTTTTCTCGGGTTCGTGAAGGTACATATCCTCTATCACGCCTCCAAGGGAGAGGTGAGCGGCGTGGATATGGCCGAGGAGTTGGCCAGACACGGGTATTCCTTGAGCCCGGGAACGCTTTACCCGACCCTGCGCAAGCTGGAAAGGGAAGGGTTGATCAAGAGCCATCCGCGCGTGGAAAGGGGGAAGCGAAGAATATACTACCATGCCACGGAGGAGGGGAAGAGAGCGCTGACCAGAGCAAAAAAGCAGGCACTGGAACTGGTAAGCGAGATCGTGGAGGAGGAATGAGCGCGCTCGGATCGGGGAAGGCATGGCGCCACCAGGCGTCCGGGAACAAGCGATGCCTGATGCTGCGCTCCCTTTGTGCAGATCCAGGCCTCGCGAAGGCCTCGCTACGCGAAGCGGGTCGAGTGCCCAAGCAGGCTGGAGATATCGAGGAGAAAACGTGTGTGCTTTGGCGATGGGAAGGGGCTATACGCGGCAAGACCCTTCGCAAGTTGGCGCTGAATCCATATCAACCCACGCTTATCGGAGCCGCGTCGCTGAGGGGTTTAAGAGCGCACGGAAGAGCAGGATATCGGTAACACGTAAACAGGCGTGAAGGAGGCGCGGTTTGAGCGGGAGAAACAAAGAATACATGAAGAGTGAAGGGCGAGGGCCCTTCGGTCTTTCCGGGAACGTCTTTGTCCTCGGCGTGGTGAGCTTTTTCAACGACCTCTCCAGCGAGATGGTCTACCCGTTGTTCCCCACCTTTCTCACCGAGTTCCTGGGTGCGGGCGCGTGGTTTCTGGGCCTGGTGGAGGGGCTCGCCGACTCCGTGGCCAGCCTCCTCAACCTCTTCTCAGGGTGGCTTTCAGACCGCCTGAAACGCCGCAAAGCGCTGGTGGCGGGAGGCTATTCGGTGTCCGCCCTCGCGCGCGGCTCGCTGGCATTGGTCGGCGCCCCTTGGCAGGCGCTCACGGGCTGGTTTCTCAACCGCGTGGGGAAAGGGATAAGGACCTCGCCGCGAGATGCCCTTATTGCCGATTCCTGCCACCCTGAGGAAAGGGGTCGAGCCTTCGGATATCAACGCTCCATGGACCACACCGGCGCCCTTTTCGGCGCCGCGCTGGCCTCGGTGCTCATGGCCGCCTTTTCGCTTGGTTACCGCGGAGTATTCGCCGTGGCCTTCGTGCCCGTCGCGGCGGGGATAATGATCCTGCTTCTGCTGGTAAAGGAGAAGGACCAGGGATGGTGTGAAGGGAAGGGCACGGAAAGGGTGCCCCTCACCCTCAGCCTCAAACCTTTCCACAGGCGTTTTAAGCTCCTTCTCCTGGCGGTGTTCATATTCACCCTCGGCAATTCCAGCGACGCCTTTCTCCTGCTGCGCGCGCGCCAGGCGGGCGGCTTCGAGGTGGCCATGCTGCCGGCCCTCTGGGGGGTTCTGCACGTCATCAAGGCGGCGGTATCCATACGGGGAGGCGTACTCTCCGATCGTCTGGGAAGAAAAAAGGTCATTATTGCGGGCTGGACGATCTACGCCGTCGCCTACGCCGGTTTCGCCTTCCTGGGAAGACCGGCGTTGATATGGGCGCTGTTTGTGCTCTACGGCACCTATTACATGACCGAGGCAGTTCAGAAGGCCTTCGTGGCGGACCTCGTGCCGGCGGAGCTCAGGGGCCGCGCCTACGGGGTTTACAACTTCGCCGTCAGCGTGACGGTGCTGCCGGCCAGCCTGCTCATGGGTCTTCTCTGGAGCACGGTCGGTTCTCGTTACGCCTTTCTTACCGGAGCGGGCCTCGCACTGGCGGCCATGTTGATCCTCGCCGCGGCGGTCGGGGAGGGTTCAAGGGCAGGTTAAACTCCGCTCAAGGGATACCGATAGACTGTGTAGAAATCTGGGTAGAGCCTTAAAACGCGGGAGTAAATCATGCCCGACGGCGAAGTGGGGATCGAAGGAAAGACCGGTGGTAAGGATCTGGCGGCCCAGTCCATGTCTATCCTGGGCTCGCTGCATGCCGCCATGGTCAACTTCCATCTTTATCCTCCCACCTCCGAGATAGTGCATGAATCGGTAGCCAGGGCCCTGTATGACCTCAGAGGGGCGCTGGCGGCGTGGGGCGGCATCACCTTCTGCGAGCTCGAGGGAAAACTGCTCATCAACGAGAATCCCCTGGACGAGAGGGATCAATCTCGCCCCAACACCGTGGCGTTCTTAAAAGACCTCGCGCTCTGGGAGGCGCGGAGCATCACCTTCGAGCAGGGCCTGGAGGAGGAGGAACTGCGGCGCTTTCTCGAGGTCTTCAGCAGCAAGCGCGCCGACCGCACCCTGGAAGGAAGCCTGGGCGCGATGCTCGCGGAAAGGGGCATCGAGCACGTCAAGGTGGACGAGAAGATATACGTCTCCATGAGTAAGGACCAGGAACTCGCCCCAGCCGCGCCAGGGGGGCGGGGCGGCGAGGCCATGGACCTGCTGAGGGACGAGGTTTTCGTGCGCTTCCTGGTGGGGAAGGTGCCCGAGGTGGAGGTCCCGCCGGAGGAGGTCTCCAGGCTCATGTCCGACCCGCAGCGCATCAACGCCGCCTTCACCTCCATCATGCTGGGTTTCGAGAGCTCCGGAGGAGCTGTTGGCCCCGACAAGGCGCGGCTCATCAGGGACACCGTGGACCGCATGTACGGGTTGGTGGAACGGTTGGCGGACGAGAAACTCAAAGAGACCCTGAGCGAGGAGATGGTCAACATCCTCGCGGCCCTGGAGGCCGAGACCCTGGTGGAGGTGTTGTCTGAATCTTCCCCTCAGCTGGTAAAAGACCCCAGCGTGCGCAGGGAGATAGTCTCTTCCATCGAGGGAGAGAACGTGCTCAAGCTGGCGGACCAGGTGGTGGATAAATACCGCAGGCTGCTGGCGGAGAGGGAGAGCATGGCGCCCCAGGACTACGAGGACATAGCCTCCGTGCTCAACGCCATCATCGGCGATCTCTACAGCGAGTCGGATCCCCGCTATCATCCCGAGATAACCAGGCGCCTGCGGGAATCCGGGCTGCTTTCGGAGCTCACCCGTAGCCATCCCATGGCGGGGAGGGAGATGCGTATCTACACGGTGGTGAGCGATATCCGCGCCTCGGGCTCGCTGCGCGCCCTGGAGGGGCTCGCTGACGAGGAAGTCATCGAGGTGTCGGGGAAGCTCCTGGACCTCGGCGAAGGCGAGCTGACCCGGAAGATAATAGCCGTCATTTCCCGCAACCTGGAGAGCGAGAGGAGCGATTTCCGTGCCCGCGCCTGCGGTTTCCTGAGGCAGTTGCACCAATATCTGCGGGACCGCGGCTACCGCTCGGAGATCCTCGCCCTCACGCAGAGGATCGAAGCCCTGGTGGCTAGCGAGAGCGATCCCGCGGTGAGGGCGGGCCTGACAGGATTGCTGGGATATCTTGCCAATGACCATTTCCTCGAGGGCCGCCTTGACGATTTCACGCGCGTTTGCGGCCTGCTCCTCTCACTGGCGGAGAACGAGGCGGTGGATGGGCAGACCAGGTCCGCGGCGTCCGGCGCGCTCTCAGCCCTCAACCCCTGGGACGTGGGCAGGCCCCTGGCGGACATCCTCTTCAAGCATGACGATGCGCTGGCGGGGTTGGCGGCGCGCGTGTTGCGCTACATGGAATCGTCGCTGACCGCCACGGAGATCGTGGAGAGGCTCAAGGGCGAGGAGGAGATAGCCGTCACCCCCCAGCTTGCGGAGGCGTGCCGCTCCATAGGTGAAGAGATATACCGCGAGCTGTCCGGGTTGCTGGAGAGCAACGCCAGGGAGGAGGTCTATCAGAGGACGCTGCGCTTGTTGGAACTCATGGGGGGGAACGCATCGCTCTCCCTCGCCAAGTCGGTGCTGGCCAACCCCATACCCACCGTGAAGGCCCAGGCGCTGCGAGCCATGGCCAGGATATCCCCTGGCGACCCCAGCCTGTTGCCTCATTTCCTGCAGAGCCTCGAGGACGCGGAGCCCGAGGTCAGGAGGGAGGCGGTACGCGGGTTGGGGACCATTGACGACCCCCGCTCCGTGGAAGCCCTGCTCTCGATCGTGCAGGGAAAATCCCCTCGCGGGGCGGAAGAGCACCCGCGGGTGGAGGAGGCGGCCTGCCTGGCACTGGCGCGCCTGGGGCCGGAGAAAGCGCTCGCGCCGCTCTCGGAGCTGCTGCGGAAAAAGAGCTTCGCCTTGCGCAGAAGGGTCATCCACCCGCGGGTCAAGGCCGCCGCCTGCTACGCCCTGGGACAGATCGGGGGCGCGGAGGTGGCGGATCTGCTGCGGGCGCACCTGGACGACTCCGACCCCATCGTGCGCAACGAGGCGCGCAAGGCCTTGGCTGAGATGCGCAAGCGCGGCTTCACCGCTTGAATATCGCGCAGGCGCCGTCATTCTCCGCTATCGGAAGGGCGGGCGCTCCGTATCTCCAAGTCCCTGAAAGCCGGGCCATGAAGGGCATCGCCTGCTTTCGAGCGCTACACCGAGGGCGGCACCGCGGGGCGCTTTTCACCTCAGGCAATATCATCCCCTGTCGCGAGAGGGCGCGTCTTGGCTACCCCCGCCGCGTGCCGCGCGGCTCTCCTCGCTTCATACTGGCCTTTCCGGTTGCGTTTCTCCTTCTTCGTGGAGCGAGAGCGCGCGCGATCAGGCTGCCCGAGTGAGGGGATGCGGCGGTGAAGGGTGCTGCCGGCATGTCCAGCCGCAATCCCGCGCCTCCAGAGGGATGCCGGCGACCTGCGGGTGCGGCGGTGGAGGGTCCTGCCGGCATGTCCACCCTGGCGGCGTTCTAGGCGACGAGGGCCTGGGCCGATCGCGCGCTTGACGTAATCGCTCGCGCGCTTCCGTATATAATGCTGTCATGCGCAGCGGTTTCCCTGCCCGCCATGGGTGGATGCTGGCAACCGTGTTCGGACAGTGGAGCGAGACTCCCGGAGGGGGCGGCGGCCGCGCCCGCTTTCGGTGAACGCTGAAAGGAGGGGGAGAGTTGTCCGAGGTGTTTTTCGCGAATATGCGTTGCAGGCCCCATCGCGGCATGGTGGCGAAACTGGGGGAACTGGCCTCTCGCCTGGGCATGGACGAAGTGGTGAGGCGAAGGGACCTGGTTGCCATAAAAACCCATTTCGGAGAGGCGGGAAGCACCGCCTTCGTGCCCGTGGTGTACCTGCGCAAGCTGGTGGAGGCGGTGAAGGAGGCGGGAGGCAAGCCTTTCGTGACCGACGCGGGGACCTTGTATGTGGGCAGCAGGTCCAACGCCGTCAGCCACCTCCTGACCGCCTCGGCCCACGGCTTCACCCAGGAGTCGCTGGGTGCCCCCGTGATCATCGCCGATGGCCTCAAGGGTCACGACTTCGAGGAGGTGGAGGTGGAGGGGAAACACCTGCAGCGGGTGAAGATCGCCTCCGCCGCCGTGCACGCCGACGCCCTGGTGGTGGTATCCCACCTCACCGGACACGAGCTCACGGGCTTCGGGTGCGCCATCAAGAACGTGGGCATGGGTCTGGGCAGCCGGGGAGGCAAACAGCAGATGCATTCCGACATCAAGCCCGAGGTCAACACGGATAGATGCACCGCCTGCGGGCAGTGCATACGCTGGTGCCCGGCGGGCGCCATTTCCCTGGCTGGGAAGGGCGAGGAGAGGAAGGCGGTGATCGACCACGAGCTGTGCATCGGGTGCGGCGAATGCACGGTGATGTGCTTTGAGGGCGCCATCGCCGCCCGCCTGGTGACCGACCTGGGCGTGGCCCAGCGCAAGATAGTCGAATACGCCATGGGGGCCTTGAAGGGAAAGGAAGGGAAGTGCGCCTTTTTCAACTTCCTCATGCGCGTCACACCCGCCTGTGACTGCTGGGATTTCAGCGACGCCCCCGTTGTGGAGGACATCGGCATCCTGGCCGGGCGTGACATCGTGGCTGTGGATCAGGCGAGTATGGACCTGGTCAACGAGAAGGCGGGCAGGGACGTCTTCGGTGAGATGTTCCCCCAGGTCAAGTGGCGGGACCAGCTCGCCTACGCCGAGGAGATGGGTTTGGGCAGCAGAAAGTACGAGCTGGTGCCCATCGATTAGCTGTCTTCACCAGCAGGACCAGCCGCCGTCCACGGCCAAAACCGCGCCGGTGATATAGGAGGCGGCATCCGAGGCCAGGAACACCGCGGCGGCGGCGATCTCTTCCAGCTTTCCCGTGCGGCCCATGGGGATGAGGGAGAGGACCCGCTCGCCCTCCCGTGGGTGCTCCAGGAGGCGCTCGGTCATATCGGTGGCCACGAATCCCGGGCAGAGGGCGTTGACCCTGATGTTGAAGGGCGCCAGTTCCAGGGCCATGGTGCGGGTAAGTTGGACCACCGCTCCTTTACTGGCGGTGTAGGCGCTGCACTTGTATAATGCCTTCAAGCCCGCAACCGAGGCGACGTTGATTATGCACCCCTTGCCCTGTTCCTTCATCACCGGGATCACGCGCTGCGAGCAGAGGAAGACCCCTTTTACGTTGACCTCCATGATGAGGTCGTAGTCCTCCTCCCTGACCTTCTCCATGCGGGCGTAGCTGGGGTTGAGGCCGGCGTTGTTGACCATGATGTCAAGCCGCCCGAACCTGTCCAGCACCGCGCTCACCATGGCGTCGACGTCCGCCGCCCTGCTTACGTCAACGCAAATCCCCAGCGCCCGGCATCCCAAATCCTCGATCTCCGCCGCGGTGGCGGAGAACTGGGCCTCGGTGCGCGAGAAGACCGCCACATCCGCCCCAGCGCGGGCCAGCGCCAGGGCGATGGCCTTGCCTATGCCGCGTCCCGCGCCGCTCACCACCGCCACCTTGCCGCTAAGGTCAAAAGGGTTGTCTTTCATGCTCATCTCCTCATTGCCGCCGAAAAGACCGCTCCATACCGCGTCATCTTCATGGCAATACCCTACCAGATTTACCCCGAAGTTTGAGCAAGCGGCATGGTGTGATGTGCGCATGCTTATCTAAAGCCGATGATTTGTGCAATGAATATACATAATTCGATATATCAATCCGCCGAAGAGTTGTTTATGCTTTAATGTTTGGTAAGTCTAACTGAGAGGCGTCGGGATCCCGGGGAGTGAGGCAGATGATCACCGAGAAGATGGAGGAGTACTTGGAGGCGCTCTTCAAGCTGAGCTGCGAGGAGGCACCCCTCACACCCACCCGGCTCGCGGAGTATCTGCGGGTGACCCCGCCCACGGTGCTGGATATGTTGCGCCGCCTGGAGGCGGAGGGGTACGTGCGTTACGCCGACGCGGCCGCGGGCCAGGCCAGGGGCCGGGGGGCGAAGGGCGGAGAGAAAGGGCGTGGCGCGGAGGCGCCCGCATCCCCCGCCAAGGGGCAGGCAGGCGGGCCGTCCAGGGGTCAGGGGCGCGCCAGGCGCGAGATCTCCCTCACCACCAAGGGGCAGCGCGCGGCGCGCACCCTGGTAAGGCGCCATCGCCTCTCGGAGCGTTTCCTCACCGACGTGTTGGGCCTGGATTGGGAGTCGGCGCATCGCGAAGCCTGCAGGCTGGAGCACGTCCTCTCCCCGGAGGTGGAGGAGAAGCTTGCGGAGATGCTCGGCAACCCGGTGACCTGTCCCCACGGATACCCCATCCCCGACGAGAACGGGCACATCGAGGAGGAGGAGATAAAGCCCCTGTGCGATTTCTGCGTCGACGAGAAGGGCTGCATCGCCCGCGTCGAGGAGGAGGACCCGCAGCTCCTGCAGTACCTGGCTTCCCTAGGCCTTCTGCCTGAAACGGACATCGAGGTCAAGGACGTCGCCCCCTTCGGCGGTCCCCTGCTGGTGAAGGTGGGCGATACGCAGTACGCCCTGGGCAGGGAGGTGGCCTCCAAGATATGGACGCGCAAGGGGCCGACAAAGGGCAGGCGCGGCAGGGGGTGGAAAGGAGAAAAGCCTCCGCGATGATGGACAAACCCCTGGAGCAGCTCGAGAAGATACGCGATAAGGTAGGGTACGTCTTCGCCCTGGCGGGAAACCCCAACGTGGGAAAATCCACCATCTTCAACCGCATCACCGGCATGGGCGTCATGACCGCCAACTATCCCGGCATGACGGTGGAGCTCAACCTGGCGGTCACGGAGATGGACGGCCGCCGCATCGGCATCGTGGACCTGCCCGGCACCTATGCCCTGGGCGCGGTATCCGAGGACCAACTGGTGGCCCGGCGGGGGGTGCTGCAGGGAAGGCCCGACGTGGTGATCGTCATCCTGGACGCCAACAACCTCGCGCGCAATCTCTACCTGCTGCTGCAGTTCCTGGACCTGGGGTGCCCGGCGGTCGCCGCCCTCAACCTCGTGGACCAGGCGGAGCGCTCCGGTATCCACACTAACGTGGAGTTGCTCTCGGAGTTCCTCGGGGTCCCGGTGGTCCCCACCGTGGGCATAAGGGGAGACGGGCTGGACGAGCTCATGCACCAGGCGCTCTCCGTGGCCGAGCGCCGCGAGGAATACCCCGTCATCCCCTTCTCGTACGCCACGGACATCGAGTCGCGCATACGCAGGCTGGCGAGGCGCATCGAGAGGAAGATGGAGAGGCTGCCGTACGGCCTATCTCCCCGCGCCCTGGCCATCCTGCTGCTGGAGGAGGACGAGGAGTTCCTGGAGGAGCTCAAGGGCGACGAGAGCGGCGCGGAGGTCATCGCCTACGCCCGGTCCGTCGCCAGGGAGATAGAGAAGGAGCACGGAGAGAAGGCCGCCCTGATCCTGGCCAGGGAGCGCCACGGCATCGCCGGGAGCATCGCCGCCAACGTGCAGGAGCGCAGGGCGCAGGAAAAGCCGCGCTGGGGGGAGAGGCTATGGGGGTACACCACCTCCTTCAAAAGCGGCCTGCCCATTGCCGCGACGGCCATGGGGCTGGTCTTCCTGGCGCTCTTCTGGGGAGGAGGGGAGCTGGCCTCGCTGTTTAACAGGTTCTGGGAGGCGATGGTTGGCGGGCCCGCGCAGAGGTGGATAGAGTCCCTCCTGGGCACGGGGGCCTGGGCGCGCTCGCTGGTATGGGCGGTTGACGGCCTGGGGGCGGTGCTGGAGATAGCCCTCCCC
>MU158535.1:0-2623 GCA_015711875.1 Candidatus Solincola jinzensis
GGCCTTCAGCACGCCGGTGAGGTTATCCGACTTGGTGAGAAAATCCGTACCCGCGGCAAGGGTGGTTTTCGCGTAAAGGGTCACCCCGGGGATGAGGGCGGAATTGCTCCCGCCGGCGTTGATGGTGCCGGAACCGAGGTATTCCTCGGAGCCGCCGCTGGGGGTGAAATATGCCTCCAGGCCGCCAGAACCGTCGCTTACGATGCGGAAGGTTCCCGCCCCATCCTGCCCGGTGGGCCTTCCGGAAGCCGCGGATATACTCCCGGTGCCTCCCTTCTGCAGGGAGACCTCCCCGAGATACCCTCCTATGATCTGGTAAACGCGTTCGGGGTTCTCCTCCAGCGCGGCGTTGAAAGCGGACTCGTCCAGGACCAGCAGGCCGGCCACGATGTCCTCGGAGCTCGCGTTGGCGCCCCCCACGCTTATCCCGATCTCCCTCAGGGTCATGGGATACCCGTCTATGCCCTCCGCGGCGTACCCCACCATTGCCTTCAGTCGGCGAAGTAGGTCCCTCGCCTGCGAGACACCGTTGAGCACGCCAGCTTGCTTGCTCTCCACGTCGTATTTCGTGTACTTCGTCAACTTCTCCACCAGGTCGTTGTACGCCTCGATGAAGTCCTTCACCGCACCGACAGCGGTGGAGGCATCCTGGGTGACAGTCACCGTAGTGGGTATGTAAGACCCGTCGTCGTCCCGTTCGCTGACCTGGCGCAGATAAAGCGTCACCCCGTTTATGACGTCGCTTACGGTGTTGCTGGATGAGGTGATCACCGCTCCTCCGTTCACGGTGTTCACGAAGAAACGAGCGTTGGAGCCCAGGGTCTGCGCTCCCGCGCCGGTGAGGTTCAGCGCCTGCAGGAGGTTTCCTCCCACGTCCTCGAGGGCTATGGAGGCCGATCCCGTCTGGGAGGCGACAAGGCTCACCTCGTCTCCTCTGGCGTCATAGACTGCCCTGACACCCGCGCCCGCGGAATTCAGGCGTCTGATGAAGGAGTTAAGGGTGTCGTTGTATTTGTCGTAGGTGATGGCCACGCCGTTCACGACCATCAGCCCTTTGGCCTCCGCCCCCTGGGAGCTCGCCAGTGCCAGGCCAGAAGGGGCCGAGGTGAAGGAGAAGGAGGCCTCGTCCCCACCCGTAGGATTGTCATCGGTGATGACCAGGCGGGCATTGCCGGTGCCAGCCGGATCGTATGCCCTCACCGATACCGAGCCCGCTGTGCCCAGGGCGGCGTTTATCTTCGCCTCCAGGTCCGCCGCCACGTCCGCGAGGTCCGTGACGCCGGCGGTGGCTGAGGCCAGGGCGGCGGTGACATAGGCGGTTCCGTGGTACTCGAAGGAGACGGTCTCCGTGCCGGTGAGATCGAACCCCGCCTTGCCTTCCGCCGTCGAGCTCTCCACGTAGCCGGATAGCCAGGAATCCTTAAGTGTGGTCGCCAGCCGCGCGTCGTACAGGTATTCTCCCGCCGACGCCGTGCCGAGGTTGGACACGCTTATCACCGTCTCTCCGGAGGTCGCACCCGATGAGGAGAGCAAAGGCTGAAGGCCCGTCGTGATGGTGCCGGAAAGCGAGCCCACCGCCACCTCCCCCCCGGTGACATCGTCGGTGATGATAAGCCTGCCGTTGCCAGTACCGGAGGGATCCCGCACGCTCACCGTGACCGATCCCACGCCCGCGATCTCGGCGTTGATGGCGTTCTGGAGCGCCGTCGCGAGGGCCTCCAGGGTGGTGACATCCGCGGTGGCGGCGAGAATGCCGGCTTCGGTGGTGTAACTGCCGCCTGCGTAACTGAAGGTCACGGTGGCGTCTGAGGAGACGTTTCCTCCCACCGTCCCCGCTACGCTGCCCTCCATGACCCCGCTGGTCCAGGTGGAGTAGGGATCGGCGCCATAAAGCCTCGCCGCGGTGAGAAAATTACTGGTATCGTCCCCGCTTCCCATGGCTATGGAGCCATCGGCCTTGTAGAGCTTCAGCAGGTTGTAGCGGCCGCTTGAGTCCAGGGCCATGGAGGCCTCTATGCCCAGGCCCGCCCCGCTGATTAGCGAGGTTATGGAGTTAGCGCCGCTGTCCAGGGTGGTGGAGGAGTCGATGGTTATCCTCGTCCCGTCGAGGGTGAAATATCCGGTGGTCGGTGTGATGGCCAGACCCGCGTCAGCGAGGGCCGCGCCGGTATCCACGGCGGAGCCGATGCTCGAGGTAGAGGTGGCGCGCGTGGCGGTAGCCAGCCGGTAAACGGTCACCTCGTGGACTCCCGTCGCAGCGTCCGCGGAGGCGGTGGCGGCCACCGCGTCGCCGTCGACCTCCGCCGACCTGGCCATTATGCTGGAGCGTAACGACAGCGCGAACGCCTTGCCCTTTAAGGTGACGGCGAGGGAGTTGACGTCACGGATCGCGGTGAGCCTGGCGTTCAGGGTCGCCTCGCGCTGTTCCAGGGCAGCGATGGGCCGCCGCTCTATGGCCATGAGGGAGTCTATGATCTCCCGCCAGTCAATGCCGCTGGCGAGGCCGGAAACCCCTCCCAGCGAGCTCAGATAGGCGCACATGTCTCCCCTCTCTTTGATTCGTTAAGGCTTTTCCTATTCGTTTTTTCTCTACGCGCCCTTGACGGCGCAGCTCAGCATATCT
>MU158535.1:2633-10706 GCA_015711875.1 Candidatus Solincola jinzensis
GTGCACCCGGTCCAGGTTGGAGAGAAAGCTCGCCACCATGTCCAGGTAGCTCTCGCGCGGGATCTCGTTGATCACCTCTCCCGTCTCCGAATCCGTTATCCTGATCATCACCCGGTTGGTGGCCTCGTGCACGGAGAGTTTCACCTTGTGGTCCCTTCTCTCCATCACCCGGTTGAGGAGGCTCCACATGGGCTTCGATTCCTCGTTCTCCGCCCGTTTCATGCCCTGCGGCGCAGGGCCTTCCGGCTGGGCCTCCCTGTTCTCTTTCCTGCTCTCCTTTCTGTTGACCTGGTGCGGCTCGGTGAACTGCGAACCGTAGGTCGCTCCCAGCCTGCTGACATCCATGTCCATCACCACCAACGGTCCCGCACCTCATGCCCGGGACCTCTATGCTTTTCCGGAGGGAGAGCGCGCGCTCCCCCTCCGCCTTCCTTTATGCTTGTTCCGTCTAAGACAGCAACTGCAGCACCGTCTGGGGCACCGCGTTGGCCTGGGCCAGCATGGCCGTGCCCGCCTGGATCATGATCTGGTTGCGGGTGAAGGAGACCATCTCCGCCGCCATGTCCACGTCGCGGATGCGCGACTCGGATGCGGCGAGGTTCTCCTGCGCCACCCCCAGGTTGGCGATGGTGTGCTCCAGGCGGTTCTGCACCGCGCCGAGCTGGGACCTTTGGGTGGACACGGTGGTTATGGCCCCGTCCAGGGTTGCTATGGCCGCCTCCGCGCCCGCGGAGGTGCTCACGTCCACGGTGTCTATGCCCAGCCCCTCGGCGCTCATGTTCCCGATGCTCACGGTTATGGTCTGGTTCTGGTTTGCGCCCACATGCAGGGACATGGCACCCGAGCTCACGGTGAAGCCACCGCTGCCGCTGGCGATGCTCTGGTTGTCGATGGCCCCGTTCACCGTGACCTTGATGCCCAGGGAGGCGAAGGTCACCACGGAAGTGTTGAAGCCCGTGGGCGGGGTGATGACCACGCTCTCGGTGGTGGTGCCGTCGGTGAGCGTCAGGGTGTTGGTGCCGCTGGCGTAGGAGAGGTTGTAATTCCCCGAAGCAGCCCCCACCGACTCGATGCTGGCGATACCCGAGGCGGCCACCAGGGAGGCACCGGTTACGCTAACGCTTGAACCGAGGCCTCCTTTCAGCAGGGTCTGGTTGTTGTAGGAGGTGGAGTCGGCGATGCGCGTCACCTCGCTGATGAGGGCGCTGATCTCCTCCTGGATGGCGTCGCGGTCCTCCTCCGTCAGGGACCCGTTGGCAGCCTGCACCGCCAGCTCTCTCATCCTCTGCAGGATGGAGTGGGTTTCCGCCAGCGCTCCCTCGGCGGTCTGGATGAGGGAGATGCCGTCCTGGGCGTTGCGGGAGGCCTGCTGCAGGCCCCTGACCTGGCTGCGCAGCTTCTCGCTGATGCTCAGTCCCGCGGCGTCGTCGGCGGCGCGGTTGATGCGCAGGCCGGACGAGAGCCTCTCCAGGGACTTGGAGAGGTTGTTGTCGGTCTGCGTCAGGTTACGGTGCGCGTTGTACGCGGCGATGTTCTGGTTGATCCTGAGACCCATACCTCATCATCCTCCTTGATGTTTTCGCGGCCGGTCTCCCGGCCCTGCGGCCTCATGCCTTATGCCGGTGTTCTCTCGGCCCCCGGCCGGGCCGTTCCCCTCGCGTGCTTCCATGTGTATCTCTCTCCCCGGCATCACCGTCCTTCCTTGAACCATGGGTAGCCTCCTGCCTACCGGAAAAGCTGGTAATCCTATTTGAGCATCGGGAAACGCCGGAAAACCCGCATCCACCATTAGCGGGAGATGAGGGCGATTTAGGATTGATATGGGTTTGCAAAATCGCGCTGGAAAGTGCGATTCTGCGCACTGTACTTATATTTTTCATATCTGTGTTCAGAGAACGAATCCTGGTTCCCGGCATGAAGATTAAGACTTCTGAGATGGGAATCCAGGAGAGCAGGACCGCCGTATCCATCGCCGTATTCAGTACATGGCTCCAGGCGTGAAATCCAGGTTCTTTCGCGATAATACCGACAGTTGGGACACGATAGCCCGCCCGGGTTTGGAGCCAAATAAACAGCTCGTGCTTTACCGCTATCCAAAGGCTCTTTAGAACCATGAATGCTCTTTAGAACCATGAAGGCTTTTGATCTCTCGTCTTTTGCAATCAACCTCTTTGTCTTGCCCTAAACCATCGACCGGTTGATTGACCGCACGAAGCACGGGTTTATAAAAAAGCCACGTAACGGGTAGCCGAGAAGAAGCCTTAGAGGTGCCGGGGATGAGGATCCTTTTCATGTACGCGAACCTGCAGGGCTCGGGTCATTACCGCTGCATCTACCCCGGCAGAGCGCTGGAAAGGCTTGGGCATCAGGTGCGCTTCACGGATCACCTGGAAACTAGAAGCGACTCCTCTCTGCCCCTGGACCTGGAACATGACGTGTACGTTTTCCAGCTGTCACAGGACGAGGCCACCCTGCGCTGCATGCGCGCCCTGGGAGTAGCGGGCAAGGTGCGCGTATATGAAGTAGACGATTACTACCATGCCATCCCCTATTACAACCCCTCTTCCACCAGCTTTCGCGGCAAGGCAAGCGAAAAGTTGGAGATGATGGAGGAGTGCATGCGCGAGGCGGACGCGGTGACGGTGACCACGCCCGAGTTGGCGGAGAGGTACGCCCGCTTCAATCCCATGACCTTCCCTCTCCCCAACTGCCTCGACCTCAACGATGTCTCGTGGCAGTTGCCGCGGAAACAGCGTGAGGGAAGCGTGGTGGTGGGCTGGGCGGGATCCCCCACCCATCTGGAGGACTTCCGCCTGGTGGTGGGGAGCCTGGAAAGGCTGTGCCGTAAATATCCCCACGTGAAGGTCGCTATCGGGGGCAGTGAGGAAGTCTTCAACCTCCTGCGGGGCATACCCGAAGACCAGAAGATTTTCCTGCCACCTGTGGGTTTCAGGGATTATCCCGCCATGCTGGCCAACTTCGACATCGGGCTGGTGCCCCTGGCGGACAACGAGTTCAACCGCTGCAAGAGCGACCTCAAAGGGCTGGAGTATTCCTGTCTGGGCATCCCCGTCCTCGCCTCGCCGACGCCCTCTTATCAGCGCCTGATAAGCGACGGCATCAACGGGTATCTCTGCGCCAACACGAGGGAATGGCTGGGCAGGCTTTCCTATCTGGTCGAGAAAGAGGCAGTGCGCAGGAAAATGGGAGACATGGCGCGGGATATGGCGGCCTCCAAGCTGATTGATGAGGCGGCGCCGTTCTGGGAGGGCATCTTCATGGCGCTGGTGGCAAGAAAGCAGTTGTCGGCGTCGCTCGCCGCCGGGAAAAACTGAGGCTCGGAAAATGGGAAAACCGATCTTATATCATTTCATCCCCTACGGGCGACTGCAGGAAGCCCTCTCAGGCAGCGGCCGCGAGCTCGAAAAGGAGATACGCGCCCTCATTGAGAAAGAGGCGCTGGTGGAGTTGAAATGCCCTTTATGCGGAGGGCTCCACATTCAAAGGTTCATCCCGGGATCGCTCGACAAGCCGTGCCCATCGTGCCGTTTGAGCATCGCGCGTGATGGCGATGAGCCGAGCGGCGCTTCCCGAAGGGAGGCCGCGCAACGGGATGTGGGGCGGGAGGTGGAAGCGCATGGGCGGCGAGCGCGAGAAAGGTCTTTATGAGCTCCACCGCGCTTTTTCCCTGCAGTGGGCGGAGCGGGGAGACTGGGAACGCTTCCTGGCGCGTGCGAGCTACGCGGCGCATGTGGCGTGGGAACACCACCTCAGCATCCCCTTCCACCTTTGGAGTGACGAGGTGCTCGAGGCGGCTCTGCATACGCTGGGGGACGCCGCAAGCGCCAGCGCCGCGCCCCCGAGGCGAGCAGGCCGCGACACGCTGGCCTTCGTGGCCAGCACCCTGTACGACATGGGCGGCCACTCCGAGACCCTGCGCATCTGGTGCGACCTCCTGCGCGAGATGTACCCTCGGCAAAGCCTCATCCTCACGGGAGGCCTCGGCCTGCAGCACCACTTTCCACACCTGGAAGCGGTGATGAAAGAGCGCGGCGTCGAGGTCATCAAACTTGATTGTCGCCAGCCGTTCACAAGCCGCTTGATGGCTTTGCTCGCACTGCTCCGCGGCGGAGGTTACTCCTGCGCGTTCTTCTTTATCCATCCCCACGATGCCCTGGCCGCTGCCGCTGCCAGCGCCTGCGCCGGCGATCCGCCCTGCGTGTTCTTCAACCATGCCGACATCGATTTCTGGCTGGGGTCCTCGTGTTGCGACCGCTATGTCGATTTCCGCTCCCTGGGCGCCGAGTGCAGCATCGCGAACAGGGGCGTGTCCTCCCCGCGCGTCATCCCCCTCACCACGGACATGACGAGGGTCGCGGATATACGAGAAGCCCTGGGCATCCCCCGTGACGCTACGGTGTCGCTTTCTCTCGGCAGCTTCTGGAAGACTCTGGCCGATCCCGATTTCTGTTATTTCCGCGCCGTCGCGCGCGTGCTGGAGGAGAACCGCGGCCATTATCATGTATTCGTCACCAGCCCTCCGGGAGAAGACGCGCTCGCCTCCCTGATGCCTGTGGACAGGTCAGTATCGCGGAGGTTCGTGATCACCGGGCCTTATGTGGACACGCGCCCTTTCTACTCCAGCGCCGATTTTCTGATCGAGACTTTTCCCCTGGTGGGCGGCTCAGTGCGCGTCGAGGCTATGGCCATGGGACTGCCCATCGTGGCTTTCCGCCACCCTATGCAACCTCTTTACTCATGCACAGACGCGCTGGAGCCGCATTACCCCTACACCGCCGCAAGCGAGGAGGATATAGTGCGAATCAGTCACGCCTTCATAGAAGACGCCTCCCTCCGCGAGGCCTGCGGAAACATACTGCGGGAACGCTTTCAGCAATCGTTCTCCCCTTCCGTGGTGCGCGGCAAACTGCTCGCCCTGCTGGAGGAGGTGGCGGCATGAGGTCGACAGGGGCGGAGGCGGACAGGCTCACGCGCCAGGGGGTATGGCCAAAGCCGATCGGGACCCATGACGCCAGGCATGTCCCCATGGTGCGGCCATGCTTAGGCGACGAGGAAACGCGCTCGGTGCTCGAGGTACTGGAGTCCGGACATATCGCCCAGGGGCCCGTGGTCAACCGTTTCGAACGGGCCTTCGCGGCGTATTGCGGCGTCGAGCACGCGGTGGCGGTGTCCAGCGGCACCGCCGCCCTTCACGCCGCGCTGATCGCCGCCGGCGTAGGCGAGGGAGACGAGGTGGTGACCACTCCCTTTTCCTTCGCCGCCACCGCCAACGCGGTGCTCATGGCCGGCGCGCGGCCCGTTTTCGCGGATATCGACCCCCAGACCATGAACCTGTGCCCGGAGAAAACGGCCGAGTCCCTTACCTCGAGAACGCGTGCCGTGCTCCTGGTGCATCTCTACGGCCGCGCCTGTGACATGGAGCCCTTCTACGCCCTCACGCGGCACAAGGGCATCAGGTTGATCGAGGACGCCTGCCAGGCCCACGGCGCCTCATACCGCCGAAGGATGTCCGGCTCCCTGGGGGACGCAGCCTGCTTCTCTTTTTACGCCACCAAGAACATGACCTGCGGAGAGGGGGGGATGATCACCACGGACGACGGCTATCTGGCGGAGCGCGCCAGGCGCCTGCGTCATCACGGGCAGGACAGTAGCGGCAGGTACATCTATCGTGAGCTGGGCTACAACTACCGTCTCACCGACCTGGCCGCGGCCATAGGCCTGCGCCAGCTGGAGAAGCTGCCCGCCCTCAATGCGCGCAGACTGGCCAACGCGGGACTCTACCGCCGCTTGCTCTCCGGTGTTCCTGGCCTGCTTCTCCCGCCTGAAAGCGAGGAGACAGAGCACGTCTATCATCAGTTCACCGTGCGGGTGATGGAGGGCGAGCTCGGCCTGGACAGGAGCGGGCTGGCGGAAGCCCTTTCCCGCCGCGGTATCGAGACGGGGGTTTATTATCCTCTTCCCTTGCACGTCTATCCCCAGTTCGCATCCCTGGGATACCGGTGGGGGGATTTCCCCAACGCCGAGCGAGCCTCGCGCGAGGTGCTTTCGCTCCCCGTGGGCCCGCACCTGGACGATGAGGATATCGCTTATGTCGCCGCGTGCATCCGGGAGGTGGCGGAAAATGCGGCCCCTTGAATGCGCGGTGATCGGGGTCGGCAACATGGGCACTCACCACGCCAGGGTGTTGAGCGAGCTTCCCGGCGCCCGCCTGGTCGCGGTGTGCGACAAGGACCCCGCGCGAGGGGAAGAGGCGGCGGCCAAGTTCGACTGCGCTTACTTCGCTGATTACCGGGACATGCTCTCAGTATGCCGCATCGACGCCGCCAGCGTGGCCGTTCCCACCCATCTTCACCTGGAGGTGGCGAGAGAGGTCATGCGCCGGGGGACGCACGTGTTGCTGGAAAAGCCCATGGCGGCGGACGAGGCCGGCGCCAGGGAGATAGTGCGATGCGCACGCGCCAGCGGCGTCAAGCTCATGGTCGGGCATATCGAGCGTTTCAACCCCGCGGTCACCAGGCTCAAGGAGCTCCTCGAGGAAGGCCGCTTCGGCGAACTTATCTCCATAAACGCGCGCAGGGTGGGCGGCCTCCCCCCTCAGGTGGAGGGGGCGGACGTACTGCTCGATCTGGCCATACACGACGTAGACGTGATCGCTTACCTCCTGGGGGAAAAGCCGGATTTCTGCGTGGCCTTCAAATCGAGGGGGCTCCTGCAGGAGCAGGACGACAACGCCTCCATATTGATGAGGTATGGAAGAGTTACCGTTTTCATCGAGGTCAACTGGGTCACCCCAGTGAAGATCAGGACCCTGGACATCACCGGGTCTTTGTGCTTCGGGCGTCTTGATTACATCAACCAGAGGATAACCCTATATGAGAACGCGTACTTCAAGGGACTGCACGCCCGCAGGAACGGCGAAAGAGGGTCATTTCCCGATTATCACGACTTCATGGCCAGGTCGAACCTCACCGACGAGATCCTGGTGGGCATAAACCGCGAAGAGCCCCTGCGCAGGGAGATCTCCTCGTTCCTTCAGGCGATCCGCGAAAACCGGGAGCCGCCTCTTTCGGGCGAGGAGGCCCTGCGTTCCATGGAGATATTGATGGGCGTGTCGGCCGCCGCGGAATCCTGGCGGCCCAAGGAGGTGCAAAGGCATGTGTAAAAGCGTTTCGACCCTGGCCCAGGTCCCCGAGGGGACGGTGCTGGGAGAGAACTGCGTGATCATGGAGGGCGTGAGTATCGGCGAGGGAGTGGAGATCGGGCACAACGTGGTCATCCACCCCGACACGGTCATCGCCGACGGATGCCGCATCGGCGACAACGCGGTGCTGGGAAGGCAGCCTCTTTCCGGCTCCACCAGCATCAGGAAATCCAGACGCGCCTCCGGGCTGCGGGTAGGTCGCAACGTGGTCATCGGGACCTCGGCGGTGGTTTACGCCGGCTGCAGCATCGGGGACGGCGCCATGGTGGCCGATCACGCCTGCGTGCGAGAGGACTGCGTGATCGGGGAGGGGGCGCGCATCGGGCGCTGCGTCACCGTGGAATGCAACACCACGGTAGGGAAAAACACCGTGGTTCAGACTGCCGTTCACCTTACCGGGGACATGCTCATCGAGGATGACGTGTTCATCGGACCCGAGGCTTGCTTCATGAACGACAAATACATGGCCAAGCGCCCTGACGTTCCCCTGCGGGGTCCGGTGGTGAGGAAGAACGCCTCGGTCGGCTCCAACGCCACTGTCCTTGCCGGGGTGGAGATAGGCGAATCGGCGGTGGTGGGCGCGGGAGCGGTGGTGACCCGTGACGTGCCTCCCGGGATCACGGTGGTGGGAAACCCCGCTCGCCCCATGGCACACGGCCGCGCCAGCTTAGATCCCGCTGGCTGAAGGGGAGAAGAATGACCCGGCATGAGACACGAAACGGGAGTCCTGCTCCGCGCATGCGTGTGAACATCTGCCTTTTTCGCGCCGGTCTGGACAGGAAGTCACTGAACGCCTTTCAACTCTGCAACACGCTGGCGCGGCGCGGCCATGAGGTGTCCGTCACCACGCT
>JACVJG010000057.1 GCA_015711875.1 Candidatus Solincola jinzensis
AGATGACCAGGTTGGTAGCATCCAGGGTGACGCCCTCGTTCTTCGCCGTGCTCAGGGGGTTGAGGTCGAAGAAGAGGAAGATGTCCTCCGCCGTCTCGCCTATGCGCAGCTTGTAGGAAACCGATTGCAGCGTCTCCAGGTCCAGTAGGGCGGCCGATATCATGTTGGTGGACACGTAACCGCCGTAAGTGCCATCATTGCCGTAATAGTCCTCGTAAAGACCGGCCTCGATGGCAGGGTTCCAGAGGCGGAAGGAGAAGTCCGAAAGGTCCACGAGACCGTCGCTCACGTTGGTCGCCGTAAGCTCGATGTAGAGGAAGTCTCCCGCCACCTCCCTGGCGTTGCCCCCGGCCACCGTGGAGTTGCTGTCCTCCCGCGATACCGAGACCACGCTGAAGTTCACTCCCGAGAGATAGGCGGTCTTGGTTATACCGGTGGTTGCCTGAGAAGCGCCGGAGTTCGAGGAGGTTTCGGCGCTGCCCTGCGAACCCGTGCCCGTCGAGGAAGTGACGGCGCTGTCTTCCGCGCTCTCCCCCGACGGGCTCGTGGAGAAGCTCGCGTTTGACGACCCAAAGGCGGTGGCCTCGGGAGGCAGTTTCTCCGAGGTTTTGGCAGAAGACGCGCTTGTTGCGCCGCTCCCGCAGGAAGCCGCCGCCACAGCTACCGCTGCGGCGAGAACCGCCACCGCTATCACTCGCAGCGTCCTCGCGCCCCAGTTTTTCCCTTTCTCCATCTCTTGCTCCTTTTCCACTCCTCCCTCATGGTCGAATGACCCCTTCACGCGTGATGGTAAAAGGAGGAAGTTAAAGACTTATGGAGATGCGTTGCGACATCTGTAAAAAAGGCGCCGTGGGAACAAGGGTGGCGGCGTGGCCAGGCGGCGAAAAGGCCCGCGTCATGCCTTTACGCATGGGATGTTGCCCGCGAACAGGGTAACCGCCAAGGCGGGGACGGCAACTGCGCACAACATGAGAGCCGAGGTTTTCCGCCGACGCCTGCTTCCCTTGCCTTGCGGGCTACAGGGCGGTCGGCACGGTGAAACGGATAGCGGTGCCCTTCCCCGGCTCGCTCTCCACCCATATACGCCCGCCCTGCGCCTCTACCAGCCCTTTGGCTATGCTCAAGCCGAGACCGCTCCCGCCGGTTTCCCGCGTGCGCGATCTGTCCGTGCGGTAGAAACGATCGAACACGTATGGCAGTTCCCCGGGCTCAATCCCCGGGCCGTTGTCCTCCACGGAGACCATCACCACGCCCTCGCGCCTGCAAGCGCTCGCCTTGATCCGCCCGCCCTGCGGGTTGTAGCGCAGCGCGTTGGAGAACAGGTTGTGCAATACCTGGTGGATCCTTCCCTGGTCCGCGAGGGCATGCGGGAGGCCTGGCTCCACCTCCACTTCCACCTCTACCCCTTTCGCAGCCGCTTCCCTCTCGAACACCGCTGCCGCCGTTCTCAATGTTTCCCCCATGTCCAAGGGCATGAGGTCGAGCTCGAGCTGGCCGGCGTCCACCAGGGCCAGCTGGCGAAGGTCCTCCACCAGGCGAGAGAGCAGTTCGTTGTTCTCCATGAGCACGGAGAGCACCTCCGGGCTGAGCTCGATCACCCCGTCTTCCAGGGCCTCCAGGTGCCCGCGCTGAACCGCCAGGGGACTGCGGAGTTCATGGGAGATGTCGGTCACCATCTTTTTCCTGAGACTCTCGTTCCGCGCCAGGCTCTCCGAAAGGGTGTTGAAAGCCTCCGCCAACTCCTCCACTTCCCTGCCTCCCCTTACGTCGACCCCCCGGCCGTAATCGCCCGCCGCCACGCCGCGTGTGGCATCGGTAAGCTGCGCCAGCGGCTTTGATATACGGCTGGAGAGGTAATAGCTCAGTATGAAGGCCAGAACCACCCCCAGCAGGCCGGTGAAGACATAGCTTAAGTTCACCGCCAACAAGCGCTCCCTTTTCTCCGCCGAGAGGTTATCCGGCGGTGGTGGAGGCGGGGGAGGCGAGTCGCCGCTCTCTATCCAAACGCGAAAGCCTTCGAAGGTACGCTCGAACTGCCGGTGCACCAGCAGGTTGGAGATGACGGCAAAGAAGATTATGCAGGCGAGGGTGACGCCGAGTATGGCGAAAAAGAGTTTCGTCCGCAGGCTAAACCCTCTCCCTCGCCCGGAAGCGATATCCGACGCGGTGGACGGTCTCGATGAAGCTCCAGCCGCTTTCCCTGCTCTCAAGCTTTCTCCTGATGTTCTTGATGTGGGTGTCCATGTTGCGGTCATATCCCTGGTAATATTCCCCCTGGGTCATGCGGATGAGCTCCTCGCGAGTGAGCACTATGTCGGGGTTGGAGGCAAGAGCCGTGAGCACCGCGAGCTCCATGGGGGTCAAGGGGATCTCCTCTCCCTTTAGAAAAACGCGGTGGCTCCTGCGATCCACGGTCAGAGGGCCCGCCACGATGGCCTCCTCCGCGGCGCATTCCCTGCGCCTGCGCAGAAGCGACCTCACCCTCGCCACCAGCTCACGAGGGCTGAAGGGTTTGACCATGTAATCGTCGGCGCCCAGCTCCAGGCCCGTCACGCGGTCCTCTTCATCCGAGCGCGCAGAGAGGATGATGATGGGCACCCGTGATTCCCTGCGCACCTCGCGGCAGAACTCCAGGCCGTCCAGGCGGGGCATGAGGATATCCAGGACCACCAGATCCGGCCGGTGTTCGCGCCATAGCGCGAGAGCCTCCTCGCCATCGTTCGCCTCCAGGACTGGGTATCCCTCTCTCTGGAGGTAAGCCCTGACAAAACTCACTATGTGCGGCTCGTCGTCCACGATGAGTATCTTCTCGCTTCTCATCCCGGCCTCGCAACCGACCGCGCCGCATGAAGGCGGACTTCTTCGACTCCCGAGCGCGTGGCGCCGCCCCATTAGCGGTGGATCCCGAGGGTCACCCGTGCCATTCCTCGCCCCGGGCGCTTCGGCGCGTCCGCAATCACGACCGTGAAGCCGGCGTAGCGCGGCCTATAATCATCCGCCTGCAGCATGTCACCACGCGTCTATCTTAAGGCCGGTATATTAAGAAATTATGAAGAATCGGGGTGCATCCTGCTGCGATGCCGGCCCTATCCGCGCTGCGAGGAGCCGGCGTGAAGATCGCGGCCGGCCACCATCCGCCGCACGGGTAACGGTCACATGGATTCCGGCCCCTGAAGATCAAGCGGCCCGTTGTCAATCGCGCGGGAAAGAGGCTTTCCTGCGAGAGCAGCTATCGGCTTCTTCGTCCCGCGCTGCACCCCGGGCATCCCTGGGAAACGGCATTCGTCATAGGCGCTGGGTTGGGATCCTCTGCCCGCTTTGCTTGAATCTGGGGATCTGCCTTTCCTCACCAGAACTCATTGCAGCCATATATTTACAATAAAATACCGGCTGTTCTTGAACCGTGCGAGCGCCTGCTCCGCTGATGCGGTATCACGATTTCCCCCCTCTCACAGGTGGGCGTGGGAGCGGTATCAGGCATCGCTTCTTTTTACGAGTTCGACGTTCAGTGCCCGCTCCAGTCCCCTTGGTAGACCCGCTTTTCCCCGGTAGCCGTACTGGAACGCCCATTTCAGGAGCTTTTCCAGCGCGGCCGGCAACTGAGAGAGGTGGTCGATGAACTGCACAGACCTGCCGTACTGCTCCAGCATCACCTGGCGGTCCTCCAGCCCGCATCCCAGGGTAATAAGATGGATCCCGTGCTCACTGCAGTAGTCCATGCCGTAGCGGACATCGCAACCGGCGTTGCAGGCGCCGTCGGTGATATGGATCATCAACCTGCGCTTCCTGTTCCCGGGCATGAGGTGAGCGGCGGCGATGAGGGCCTGGCCCGAGGGCGTCTCGCCCATGGGGGAGACCGACATCAGCTCCTTCCCTTTGATGAGGCTGGTGAGCACGCAGACCCCGTGCGACTCGTAATACGCCCATGCCTGCAGGCGATTGCCCGAACCCTTGAAGGCGCTGTGCATAGTGGCCACCGCCGTTTCCACCAGCCTCCAGCTCGGGCCCCTTCCCATGGAGCCCGAGGCGTCGATGAGCAGGCATATGCTCCAGCTCGGTTCCAGCACCTTTTGCTTTTCCATGAAGCAGGCTCCGTTGATAGGCGCGCGGTAGAGGCGCCTGCGGTCCAGCCTGCCGCTGGTCAGTCCGCGGCTTAACATCGTCTTCCTGTCCGAGTATCCGTAGATTATGGCCTCTATCCTCCCCGCCTGCCTCTCGTCCACAACGCTCAGCGCGGGCATGTTAAGGTCCCATATGAAGGTGGGCAGGATCTTCTGCCGCGGGTCTTCCACCACGGATCTCACGATATGGGTGATGTCCCCGGACTCCTCCGCCAGCTCCGCTTCCACCTCCTGCAAGGCCTCCTGGTCCTTGACGCCGCCTTCGCTCTTAACCTTCGCCTCCGCCGAGGCGCCGCCCAGGAAAACGCCGGGGACCCTGGGGTCGATTATCCTCCAGGCGCGGACTTTTTCCCTTATCCTTTCCAGGGCCTCTAGATAGGCGGCCAGCCTCCGTTCGCAGCGCCCCACCACCCCCCCGCCTTCGTCGATGATCTCCCTCAGACACGGCGTGAGGCCCTTCAGCGCCTCGAGCGCAACCCGGTACCCCTCCGCGCCAGCATACTTTCCCTCTTCCCCCCACGCGCTCAGCCACCACAGGCAAACCAATCCATCCACGGATAGGAACGGTTCCCCCAAGACGCGCTCCGCCTCCCGCATGGCCACTGCCCTGGCCCTGCGGTTGTACAGGCCGAGGACGGAGCGCTCGCATATGGAATCGACGTAGATGTCCTCTCCCACATGCACGATCTTGCTCAATATCACCTTTTCGCGCGCGTCGAGAGCGGATGCGGCCTCCCTAGCGCGCCTCCAAACCAGCTCGCTCCACTCCCTGCGATGCAGTGCCTCGTGAGCCACCAGGCCCACCAGGTAATCCACCTTCTGGGGGCTGACGGGATACCTGCCCATGACGTACTCGGGGTCCAGGATGATGTCGCCGGGTGAGGCGGTCATGCCGGCATATACGACATCCCCTGTGTTGGGGCCGAGCGCTCCCGCCACTTTACGCAGGGCACGCAGCAGGTTGGCCAGCTCTGTGGCCTCCAATTGCGAGGTGTTGACGCGCCAGAACTCGGAAAGGGCGGGCTTGCCTCCCGCTCCTCCCGCGCCGCGTCGCGTCTCAATAGGGCATGTAGTCCCTGCCATCTTCACCCTTGGCGTACCCCATCTCCAGGTGTATGGAAAGAAGCGTCGATTCCAGCGTATCCCTGCTCACCTGCAGGCTGTACACGAAAGCCTCCCTGAGGGAAGCGCCCATAGTCACCAGCTCCGCGATCATCAGGGTGTGGCGGGTGGAGACCATCACCGGCTCCTTTGAATTGCCCCTGAGCTGGTTTGCGATGTTGACGATTGCCGACGCGTTATCCTCGTCAACCCCCGTCTTTCTGCGCAGCACCTCCAGCTCCACGTCCGGCGGTAGATAATCCATGAGGGTGACGTAAAACCTGTCCCTCAAGGCGGCGTCCAGCATCTCCACTCCCACGAACTCCTCGCCCTCGTTGAGGGTGGCGAAAAAGACCACGCCGGGGGCTACCTTGATCAGGCCCAGCTCATCCGTCCATACCTGCCGGTCCTCGGCGAGCACGGAGAAGAGCATGTTCAACGCCTTGGGATGCTCTGGGCGGTTGATCTCCTCCAGGTGGATCACACACCTGGGGGTCTGGATAGCCTGGGGGAACAGGAACTGTTGGTAGTAGGTCTCGCCGTCCTTGAGCCTCATATCCCCAAAGAGCTGCCCCGGCTCCGAGAGTATGCCCACCTGGAAGGTGGCCAGTGGCCTTCCGTTCCTGGCCGCGAACTGCCTCACCAGGGTGGATTTGCCACAGCCCTGCTTGCCTGCCACCAGCACGTTGACAGGGTGCTTCCTGGAGAGCCTCTCGATGCGCTCCAGGTGCTCGATGATATCCCGCGGGAGGAAGAAGTTCTCCTCCGGCTGCGGCACCAGCATGGAGATGTCGCCCAAAGACCTCTCGTCGACCGCCATATAACGCACCATCCTTTCTGCCCGGCCTCCCCCTCCCCTGCGCGGTGAAGACCTGGGCTGCGATAAGCCCGTGGGCACGGTCCTCGACCATTATAACCGTGCCCGCAGCATCTTCGCATTCGCGCCTCGGACTCCCTACTCCCCCTGCCTGAACGAAGCGCACAAGACGAGAGCCCGCGTCCAGGAAATATTGACAAGGACGCGAGGTTGTCCTAGAGATATACTACGACGCGGGCGTTCCGGCAGCCCGCGCCGGAGAGGGACTCCCAGCAGGCCAAGTGCTGGAGGGGTCACTGAGCCATCGCCTGGAGCCCGCTCCCATAAACCAGGAAACGCAGACCATACGGAGCAGGGAGAGGAGGAAAGGTCAGCGCGGCGGATCTTTCCATGGCGTGACATCGGGTCATTGGGCCGACGCCCTTCAGGAGAGGATTCGGCCAAGCCGCCATCGCGAGCAGCAAAGCCTCCGTCATGCTCGAACTCGGCGGAAGCCCCCGCTGGGCGCATGCCGTAACGGAATCGATTGCCTCGCTGGCCAACAAAACGATGAGAAAGTTCCTTGAGCTCAGCAGGGCCCCTTTTTTCACCGCCATCATCACCCCAGCGCTGCTGGCCGCGGCACTGGCCTACAGAGACACCGGGAATATGAACTGGACCAGGTTCGCCCTGGTCATGGCGGCGCTTGTGGCCGCTCACGCCACCGCCAACCTTTTCAACGACTACTTCGACTACCGGCTGGGGGCGGACACTGGGGAGGTCAAGCGCACGCCTTTCAGCGGCGGCTCTCCCCATATTGTGGAGGGAAAGGAGAAAGAGTCCACCTTTCTGGCTCTGGCTCTGGTGTCCCTCGCGGTCTGCTCCGGTTGCGGCCTCGCGGTCATGATCCTGCTCGGCGGCTCCTTCCCGCCCGCGCTGGGTATAGGCGCGGCAGGAGTCCTCCTGGGCATATTCTATACCGCTCCGCCCCTCAAGCTCGCCTATAGGGGCCTGGGGGAGGCGGCCATCTTCCTGGCCTTCGGGATCCTCCCCGTGCTGGGGGTCTATTACGTGCTCACTGAATCCTTTACCCTTAACGTTTTCCTCGCCACGCTGCCCCTTGCTTTGCTGATCACGGATATCATCTTGATAAACGAGTTCCCCGACCTGGAAACGGACCGCGAGGCGGGAAAGCGCACCCTGGCGGTGCGCATCGGGAGCCTCAACGCGAGGTATATATATGTGACGATGGTGGCGGTTGCCTACGCCCTCGTGGCCGCTTTCTCGCTTGCGGAAGTCTATGGCCACTGGGGCTTCCTGGGTTTGTTGGGCTTGCCCCTTTCTCTGCCGGCCTCCATCATCCTGTGGAGAAAACACGCGGAGACGGAGAAACTGGTCCCCGCCCAGGCCATGACCATACTCGCTCACCTCTGCACCGGCCTCGCGCTGGCGGTAGGGATATGGATTTCGGGTTAGGCGGCCGCAAAGACATTGTTTATCCGCGTCGAGCTGAGAAGACGGCAGGAGCGCGATGGGCCTGGAAGCGGAGCCCGCTAGGAGGAGATACCGCATGATCCGCACTGCGGCCACGGGGTCTTAGGGAGGGGATACGCTTGAAAGACTTATACCTCACGCTACTGTGGGCAGGGGTGTTGTGCGGCGGCGCGCTCTTCTGCGTGTTCGTGCGGCGTAGGGGCCTCAGGACCACTTACGTTCGCGACCTTCTGCATATCGGCACCGGGCTTTGGGTTTTCGGGCTCCCTTTCTGGGAGAAACCCACGGCACCCACGCTAATAGTGGCAATGGCTTTCGTGGCGGTGCTTGTCCTTCCGGTTTTGAAGAGACGCGTCCCTTTCCTGGACAGTTTCTATGGCTCCGTATCCGACGGCGAGGAAAGGTGGTCGGGGATCGTGGTATACGTCTTCTCCTTCGCTCTTTTCACCGCCCTCGGTTTCCTTCTGGACCGTTTGTTCGCCGCCTCCTGCGCCATGGGCAGCCTGGCGGTCGGCGACGGCCTGGGAGGGTTGCTGGGCTCCGGCCTGGGCAAAAGGCGGTATCGCGTACCGTGGGCCAAGGAGAAATCCTACCTCGGCTCCCTCATGGTGGCCGCGGGTTCTCTCGCCGCCATCCTCATCATGGCGTGCTGGTTCCGCTTCGCCGCTGACGTCCCCCTCGTCTTCCGGTGGGCACACTTCGTAGGAAGCGCCGCCCTGGCCTCCCTCGCGGAAGCCCTCTCGCCCCGTGCCTCGGACAACTTTTTTCTCCCCGCAGCCGTCTTCGCCTACCTTTCCCTGGTGTGATCGAGCCCGCTAGCGGCACCCTGCCTCAACGCGCAGCGCAGGTGGCGGGGAACCACCTCCATGGCGAGAGACCGGAGTGGGAGTCGCCGCCAGGTCTCCAGGGGCGGGCGGGACGGACAGTGATCGCATTCCGGTCTCGCCGCTACGCGCCCTGGACCGGCTGGCCTGCTTGGTTATCCCGCATATGGGAGCCTGGGGCGAACGCGACGAGAAGTGCTCCGCCTTCCTCTCCAAGCCCATTTCCCCCTCAAGGCCCAACCACATAAAGCGGCTTCCACGATATGACCTACGCCGTGGCTCCCATTTACCCCGCAGGACAACGATCATGAGGTGCTGGAAAGCTCCCATCCGCCCGGAAGATGCCTTCAGCCGCGGGACTTCAGCAGCTCATCCAGGCACAGGGGAGCGGGGCGACCTTCCGCCTTCGCTAGGGTGATGGCCCCCTGGGGACATGCGGCACGGCAGGCGCCGCAGCCCATGCAGGCCTCGCGGTCGAGGACGGGAGGCTCGTGCTTACCGGCGGGGGAAAGGGCCTCGAAGAGGCATGCCTTCACGCATTTGCCGCAACCGTTGCAGGCGTCGGAGAACGAGGGCTCCAGCCCGGAGTGCCCGTAGAAGGGTACACCGTGGAAACGGTGCGATTTCAAGGCCACGCAGCAGCAGGAACAGCAGTTGCAGATGGCGTAGAAGCGGCCCCCGGTCACGTCCTTGAAGAAGGCGGCGTGCAGGCAACCCGCTTCGTCCGTCTGGCGCAGTATCTCCACCGCCTCCTCCGCCGTGACCCGCCGGCAGAACCCGGGCTGGTGGTCCAGGATATAGCTGACGTAGGGCTCCCCGATGACCAGGCAGACCTCGTCGGGCTGGCAGGGGTTGGGGGAGGTCATGCGGCATACGCACTTGCAGGCCAGGATGGCGTCGGGGTTCTCGAGCACGATGTCCCTGCACATGTTGAAGGGGATTATCTTCTCCAGGTCGCGCAGCTCGATGTCCTCGGAGACGGTTACCAGTTTCTGGGCTTCCTCCACGGGAACCAGCTTGCCATGATAGGTATCGGCGTAATGCCGTCTAATGGGTGCAGGTATGCGGTGGGCGAAACCCGTCGCGAACCTGCCCATGCGGATATACTGCAGGGTGTGGCCGAAGTAGAACAGGCCGTGCAGCCAGAGGTCAGGCCGGTGCCAACCCACCGACCTGATGTAGGCGCGCGTAGACGGTTTCATGCGCGAGATCGCTATTGTCCCCGCTCCCGCCGCCAGCGCCGACAGGCCGATCGCCGCTTTCGCGTTTTTCATCTCTCCCTCCTCACCCCGGTTCCCCCCTCCCAGGCGAAAGCGACGGTTTGGCTTCTTGCGCAAACCCATATCTAAGGATTGCAGCACATGAAAAGTTTTGCAACGGCATGACAACAGAGATCATAGTTCCAGCGCCGGGTCGGGATAGAATCGACATGAGCAAAGTATGGCAAGCGCTTTCCTCGTTGATCCCGAGAATGTCAGCGCCAACCTCCTTTGAAGATGAGCAAACACCACCTGCCGAAACGCCGCCATCTCCTCTCATCGGGACATGGTAGAGAGTGTGAGTCATTTAATAGCATGTTGCCTTTCTTGAAGGCATCAAATGCCACAATGATAGGGGCCTGTGAGATTCGGAACTCTGCCGGGCAATGAATCCATAACAAGCTTCTCTGGCAAGACTTCGATGAGTCCCGCTCTCTGCCCCGCCTTATTAAGGTCCCTTTTTATGATGTATGAAGTAAGGGGAAGAGGTGCCAAGGAATAAGTGTACCCGTAGGCAAAACGGAATTCCTTGGACGCGCCCTCAAGGCTACAAGGAGGGGCGATCTTTGGTTTACGATGAATCCACTATAAAGGGGAACAAGGACGGCTATGTTCCGGATTACGGCTATTTCGCCCCTTTCGCGGGTTTTCTGATCAGGAGTATCGCATTCATCATCGATCTGGTTATCACTCAGGTGGCTATCCTGCCCTTGAGCCTCCTGCTGGTATATCTGGTGACTCACAAGTTCGGCCTGCCGGAGCCGCCTGTCTCCTTCTGGGTCGGAAGGCGCCCTCCCGTTATCCATGTAAACTACCCGCTCTGGTACAAGGTGGCCAATTCGGCCGTCTCATGGCTTGCCATCTGGCTCTATAACATATTCATGGTCTATAGGTACCGCACCACCTTGGGAAAACACATTTTCCGCTTACGTATCGTAAACGCTGTTTATGGACCTCTCACCCTCAAATCCATCGTCCTGCGCGAGACCATCGGAAGGCTGATTTCCACCTATGCCTGCTTGTT
>JACVJG010000058.1 GCA_015711875.1 Candidatus Solincola jinzensis
CTCCCGCGCCTCACGGTGATCGACGCCATGGTCGGGATGGAGGGAGGGCTGGGCCCCACCAACGGCACGCCGGTGCGCCTCGGGGCCATCGTCGCCGGGGACAACGTGGTGGAGGTGGATGCCACGGGCGCGCGGCTCATGGGCCTGGATCCACGTCGAGTTGCCCACCTGCGCCTGGCGGAGGAGCGCGGCCTGGGGCGGCTGGACGGGTTCGAGGTGCTGGGAGATGACATCAACGCGCTGAAAAGGGAGTTCGAGTTGCCGGCCCACCCCGATCTTAATCGCTTCATGATAAGCGGCATGCTTTTACGCGTTTATGACCTTTTGCGTAAGCCCATAGACCGGCTGAGGGGCAGGGTTTCCACGGGGGTTACCGGCGAGGTGAGGCTGGACAAGGATAGGTGCGACGGTTGCCGCTTCTGCGTCAAGGCCTGTCCGGTGGAGGCGGTGGTCATGGTAGAGGATCTGCCCTCTATCGATAGGGAAAAGTGCATAGCTTGTTTCTGCTGCGCCGAAGTCTGCCCTCGCGGCGCCTTGTCGCGTGCTTGAGGAACGGACATATGAAACCGGATAAGACCTGCGTTTGCCCGCGGAGTGGAAGACATGAAACTGGATAAGGCAGCCTATTCGTCCATCTACAGTAAAGAGGACGAGCACTGGTGGTTTCTGGGCCGCCGAAAAGTGCTGGGTGCCTTGCTGGAAGGCCTGGATCCGCCTGGAGGCTGGCGGGTGCTGGACGTGGGGTGCGGGACGGGGGGCAACTTCGCTTTCCTTTCCCGTTATGGCCAAGTCGAGGGATGCGATTACTCCGAGGAGGCGGTGCGCTTCTGCCGCATGAGGGGAGGGGTGTCGGTGAGGGAGGCGAGCATATACGAGCTTCCCTATGGCGACGATTCCTTCGACCTTGTCACTTGCCTCGACGTTATCGAGCATCTGCGCCTTGACCTCCCCGCTTTCCTGGAGCTGAAGCGGGTGGCGAAGAGGGGAGGGCACCTGCTGGTCACCCTTCCCGCCGGCCCGGGGATCTACAGCGATTTCGACTGCCTTGCGGGCCACCTGCGCCGCTATACTCTGCCAGAGGTGCGGCTGCTCATGCGCGAGAGCGGCCTGGAGATAGAGAGGCTCACCGGCTATACCGTGCTCATGCACCCCCTCATCCGCTACTACCGCCGCCGCGGCAGCCTTATCGGTGGCAATGGTAATTATACCCAGGCTATGGAGACCATCTTTCGCCCCACCAACCGCCTGCTGGAGATGGCGTTGGGCCTTGAGGCCCGCCTCATATCGCGGTGGGACCTGCGGGGAGGCTCCTCGCTGGCCCTCCTGGCACGCAAGCCTTGATCTGAAACCCGGGTCGCGGCGCCGCCCTCATGTCGTCTTCGCCGGAGGAAAGCGCAGGGCAATAGCTGGAAGGCCGGTGACATGCGAGCCCGTTTTCCGGACGCTGCCCGTCACTCTGCTGCACATGGCCTCAAGGGCACTTGACTGGAACGTCTGTCGGGCCGTTGATCTCGCCGTCAAAGACGAAGAATCCCTGTATGATCTCGCCTGCCGCGTGACGGAGATCGTATCCGGGGCCATCGAGGACCGTGGCTATCTAGACCCCGCATTTTTAAAAAGTATTAAGCGCCAGTTAAGATATTTACAACCCGGCGATAAAATTATAGGATGGTGTAGCCGGGCGTTGGTTCGGGGCTTCAAAGGCTTCACATATCCTTAAGGACCGGGATGGCGAGACCGACCAAGGAGGGAGAAATGGAGGAAATCAAGGACACTTTCCTGCACCCAGTCGTGCCCCTGGATTTCCAGAACAACTATCGGGTGGGCGCGTATCTGCAGCGCTACCTCGATGGCTTCAAGGAAAAAAAGATCCTGGGGGCGAAATGCTCGCAGTGCGGCAGGGTAGTGGTGCCACCGCGCAAATACTGCGGCACCTGCAATCTGGTCATGGAGGAGTTCGTGGAGCTCCCCCAGGAGGGGACGCTGGAGAACTTCACCGTCGGTCACATCACTCTCGAGAAGGGGCAGATCAACAAGGCGGAGTCACCATACGTCGTCGGAATGGTCAGGCTGGATGGCGCGGGCAACGCCATGCTGGCGAGGCTTAACGTATCTCCCGGCGACGCGAAGACGGGCATGAAGGTGAAGGCGGTCTGGAAAGACCAGGTCGAGGGGGAATACACCGACCTCGACTGTTTCGAGCCGGCATAGGGGGGTGAGGTTAGTGGATAGGAAGGTAGCTATCGCGGGTTACAAGATGATGGCCGCCCCCGATCTGGAGACCACGCGCGAGCGCCTGGTCTTCGAACTGTCCAAGGGACTCCTGGACGACCTGGGCATAAACCGCGACGCCGTGGACAATTTCGTCCTCTGCTCCAACGACTTCATGGACGGCAGGACCATCTCCCACGTCTTCCTCGGCCCCCCGGCGGGAGGATACATGAAGGACCAGACCAAGGTGGAGATGGACGGCCTCAACGCCATGATCTACGCCACCATGGGCATAATCGCCGGGCAGTATGACGTGACCATGGTGCTGGCCATGGGCCTGACGGGATCACAGGCAAGTCCCTACCTGTACATAGACTACACCCTTGACCCCACCTACGACCGCCAGCTCAAGCTGCTCAACGAGCTGTCGGCGGCAGCCCTGGAGGCCAGGAGCTATCTGGCAGCGAACGGGTACTCCGAGGAGCTTCTGGACTTGGTGGCATCGCAGAACCTCGGCAACGCCGCCGCCAACTCCGGCCAGGCGCGGCGCATCGATGGGGTCAGCAGGGAGATGGTAAAGGGATCCGCTTATTATTACGAGCCCCTGAGGGAGCTTCACTGTTATCCTCCCACGGACGGGGGCTGCGCCATGATCCTGGTCTCGGAGAAAAAGGCCAGGGAGCTCACCGACAAGCCCGTCTGGGTCCTCGGAATGGGCCGCAGCACCGACAATTACTACCTGGGCGACCGCGACCTCTCCACCTCGCTGTCCGCGGCCCAGGCGGCCGAGAGGGCATACGCCATGGCGGGCATCAAGGACCCCGTCAAGGAGCTTGACCTGGCCGAGATCATGTCCCTCTTCGCCCACCAGGAGCCGCTGCTGGCGGAGGCCATGGGGTTGTTGGAGAAGGGAAAGGCTATGGCGGCATACGAGGCGGGCGACACCTCCATCGGGGGCAAGCTCCCCCTCAACCCCTCCGGAGGCCCCCTGGGAGGGCATCCCATCTGCGCGACCGGGCTTATGCGCGCGGCCGAGGCGGCGCGCCAGCTCAGGGGCGAGGCGGGCGACAACCAGGTGAAAAAGGCGGAAGTCGCCCTGGTGCATGGCCAGGATGGCGTTTGCGCCCAGCAGAGCGCCGTGGTCATCCTGGGGACCTGAGGAGGTGATGGACATGCGTAACGTCGGGATCATCGGCATAGGTTACACTCCCGTATTCGTCAGCAAGAGGAAGGATGTCAGCATCGTTGAGATGATCTCGGAAGCGGTGGATGCCGGGCTCAAGAACACCGGGCTTGCCCCGGAGGACATAGATGTCTATGTTTTCGGGAACATGGCCACCTTCGAGGGCGTGAACCTGCCGCATCTCTGGGCCACCGAGCACATGCACGCCAAGGGCAAGCCCATCATGCGCTTCGCCACCGGGGGGACCATCGGCATGGCCACCTTCCACGGAGCTTACTATCATGTGGCCTCCGGGATGGCGGATATCGCCATGGCGGTCACCTACGAGAAACACTCCGAGGGGGACGCGCAGGTGGGGCTCATGGGGATCATCACCCCCGAGCTCATGGCCATGCTCTCCGCGGGCATCGACGTCACCGGCCAGAGCGGGCTGGGTGCCATCGGCGGGGGAAGCGCGGGAGGTATATCCTTCCAGGCGTCGTCATACCTGCACCGTTCCGGTGCGGGGATCGAGCACATCGACGCCATCGCGGCCATGGAGAGGCGCAACGCCGCCAAGAACCCCTACGCCCATCTCAAGGATCCCGAGGCCACGGCGGAAAAGATCGCCCAGACCCCCATGGTCTCCTGGCCCATACGCTTCGGGCATATCTGCCCCACCACCGACGGGGCGACGGTGTGCATCCTGGCCTCGGAGGAAAAGGCGGCCAAGATAGCCGACAAGGTCGCCTGGGTACTGGGGGTGGCCAACTGCGCCTCCGACGCCACCACCGCCAACCTCATCGAGAGCCAGATCACCGACCCCGCGGAGCAGTTGCCGGCCGTCATCGCATCCAAGAAGGCCTGCGAGCGGGCGGGCATCGAGGACCCCAAGAAGGAGATCGACTACGTGGAGATCTACAACGGGTTCGCCCACCAGACCCTCATGTACCTGGAGAAGATAGGCATGTGCGAGGTGGGCGAGGCCCACAAGCTCCTGGAGGCGGGCGAGCTGGAGATGAACGGCCGCTGCCCGGTGAACGCCTCGGGAGGGGTGGTGAGCACCAACTCCATCGGCACCTCCGCCCTCAACCGCGTGACGGAGTGCGCCCTGCAGATCATGGGGCAGGCGGGGGAGCACCAGGTGGAGAAGGAGGTTCACAAGGCCATGGCCCATGGCTGGGGAGGCCTCATGCAGTACGTCACCATCACCATCCTGGGCGACAAGCCCAAGAAGCTGTGAGGAGGGAAAGATGGAAGAGACCAAGGTAGTCACCGGCGCGTGGGAGCTTTCCACCTTCAAGTTCAACGTCGAGGGCAGGGGCCTTCAGCTCATGCTCAAGCACATGAAAGACCGCAAGCTCATGGGCATCAAATGCCACCAGTGCGGCACCGTTTACCTGCCCGGCCCCTTCTACTGCCGCAAGTGCCATATAAAGATCGATGAGCCCGCGGAAGTCAGCGACCACGGACAGGTGATGACCTTCACCATCGGCTACGCCGACGTGCGCGGCAATCCCCTGGAGGCGCCGCGCATCGCCCCCATCGTCAAGCTGGATGGATGCGATTCCTGGATCATGGGCGTGATGCAGGGTTGCGCGCCTGAGGACGTGCACGTGGGGATGAGGGTCAAAGTGCAGTGGGCCGAGGAGACCACGGGCTCGTTGCAGGACATGCAGTACTTCGTGCCGGAATAAGCGACGGGACTTCGAAGGGGGCGCGGCCCTTCGCGCCCCCTTTTTTTCATAAGTCCCGGCTCATGCCGGGCGTCGAGACTTGGCGGGACCGCGTCGCACGCTTTCCCGGCGCTTTTATCGGGTCGAGGAAAAGGATGGAATGAAGGCTTCATGGATTACCGTCGTTTTGTTGCGCTCAGAGCCGGTTATCACGCAAGTCACCCGGTGTGCCTGATCACGCCTCGGCCTTGTTTCAGTCGGAGTAGATTCAAGATCCGGCGTCTGACCCTCTTTTTTCCGCTTCGCGCAGCATGCGCCGCATGCTGTCAAGGAGGGCTTGCAGGGCATAGTAGTCGCTCTCTGTATTAACTTCGATGTCGATGTTCGTGTCCCCTTCCATAAGACGATTGGCCTTGGCCTCCAACTCTCTTATAGGCCCGGATATGAAGCGGGAGTTTGCCCTTGCTATGACGATCACCGCTACCAGGACCGAGAACACCAAGAAGCCTGTGAAGATTAATATGGAAACCAATACCACTGATCTCTTCTGGTTAGCGAAAGGTCGGCGGGCCTTCTCGACCTCGTTCGTGATGTCCACCACCACCGCAGCGCTGAAACCATCGCTCAGCGGGGCGCCTATCATGACAAGGTCGCCGCTCTTTCCCCTGAAATCCCCGACGATATGCGTCCCGTCCATGTCTATGTCGGTTGGTATGTCATTGCCTATCTCCTCCGGGAGCTTGGAATCAACAACCACTCCATCTTTCGACAGCAGGAGGTAATATGGGCTCGAGAGGGTTATCTCCAACATGGTAAAGAGCACAATGGCCAGGATCTGCTGGTCACCGCCGCTACCTATGTAGAGCGTTTGGTTGACGTTAGGATTTCGCAACAGGCGCCCGAAATCGTAAAGCTCGCCCTCTATGCTCTCTTTCACCAGGTTACGGTATAGATCTATGCTCGTGTCGGCGTTGTGGTCAATGGCGGCAACCGAAAAAGCCAGGGTGGAGGTGGACACCCCCAGCAAAACGACGAAAAAGGCAAGAAGTACCACGAGCATGAATTTGCGGTTTTCTCCCCCGAGCATTTCCCCTCCTCGATCAGACTATGGGCGGCTTCAAACAAAACGACCAAAACACATGACTCCCGCGGAATTACTTGAATCCTCACCTATGTTGCCGGAAGTTTTCCAGATATGCCGATCCCTCCACCTGAGATTTCTACGTTGAGACGGCGTTCTCCTACTTGGAAATGCCGGATCCCGCAGGAGTTTTCCGGCATGGCCAAGAAAGCCGTTCAGGAAGCTGCGCATTTTATGTAAGGAGACAGCTGGAGATTCAGTGCCGGGAATAGTTATATGCCGAAGCGGGGATGGCTGGATAAGGGATGGCAGGCAAGGAGCCATAGGATCAGGCCATAATATTTTCGAGGCGTTATCGGCGCGCGTACATGATGGTCCAAAAGGTCGATATCGCTCACTAGCATAAAGATGCCACGGCGCCGCGTTTGATGGCCTTGCCAGCTGGAGGCGGCCCGCTTACCACTTAAACCGTGCCGGAAAAGAATCCAACCTCACCCCTTTGATATCTCAGCCAGGGCCTTCAGGAGGAGGTCCACGTCCTCAGGGGTGTTCATGAAGCTCAGGCCCGCGCGCACCACTCCGCTCTCCAGGGTGCCGATGGTGCGGTGGGCGAGGGGAGAGCAGTGGAGGCCCGAGCGTACGTGTATGCCGTATGCCTCGTCCAGGCGCGATGCCACCTCGGAGGAGGTGAACCCCGCCAGGTTGAATGATACTATGCCCACCCGGCGCTCCCATTCTGACGGTCCATACACGGTCACCCCACCCAAGCGCTTCAGCCCCTCCATAAGCCGCAGGGTCAGCTCCTCCTCGTGAGCTCTTATGCGTTCCACTCCCTTGTCCAGAACGAATTCCACTCCTGCCCGCAGGCCCGCGAGCCCGAAAGCGTTGAGGGTTCCGCTTTCGTAGCGATCGGGAAGGAACTCGGGCTGCGAGGAACTCTCGGATAAGCTGCCCGTGCCCCCGTATGAAAGGGGCTCCACCTCCCAGCCCGGCGCGATATACAGCACGCCGGTACCCTGCGGCCCGAAGAGCTCCTTATGCCCCGAGAAAGCAAGAAACTGTATGCCCATGCCCCGGGGGTCGAGGCGGCAGCGGCCGGCGGTCTGGGCCGCATCCACCAGCAACGGCACGCGGTGACGGCCCGCGATCTCCGCGATGTCCTCTATGGGAAGGAGGCCACCGGTCACGTTGGAGGCGTGGGCGCAGGCGATAAGGCGGGTCTCGGCGGTTATGGCCGCTTCCAGCTCCGCCGCGTCCAGGCTGCCGTCGCTGGCGCATTCCACGATGGAGTAGGCGATGGTCCCGGCCCGCGCCATGGCCTCCAGGGGCCTCCATACCGAGTTGTGCTCCAGCGAGGTGATCACGGCGTGCCCGCCCTTCCGTAAAGCGCCCTGGATGGCGATGTTCAAGGCCTCGGTGGCGTTCTTGGTGAAGACGACGCGCGAGGGGTCGTCTATGTCCAACAACCGTGCCACCGCCTCCCTCGCTCGCAGCACCTCTCTCCCCGCCTCCAGGGAGCGCGTGTGCCCGCCGCGGCCAGGGTTGCCTCCCACCTCCCGCGCGAAACGTTCCAGGGCCTCGTACACGCTTTCCGGTGTGGGGACAGTGGTGGCGGCGTTATCCAGGTACACCTCGCGCACCTTTACCTCCCGCACAGGCCTGCTGGTTTCGGCATTAACCGCTTCAATAATACCATTAACTGCTCGCCTAAGATCAGAGCGTGGCTGGACGAGAAGCGGGATGCGAGGAGAGGGGATATGGTCCCAGAAAGCGGGTTAGTGAGAAAAGCATCGCTAGGCGTGCGGCGAGCGCGGGGTAGCTCTCCCTCGCCCTTTTCCTCTCCGTGCAGCATCGCTCCGTGTGCGGCGAGCGCAGTAAACTCACATGAGGCTCGTCCATTTCCCTCCCTGGGGGTCAAGGAATACAATGCGCCCCGCCATTTGTCGCCGAACCCGGCAGCCAGTAGCTGAGGCGTCCTTTCCCCGCGGGACAAGGGAGACGTGGCGCGCCGCCTGTGGCAAGGTGTTGTGCTGGAGCGCTCCCGCTTTATGGATACCGCATGCGCGATGAGGGCGGTTCATGTTTGAAGCATGGGAGGGCCGGGCTCGCTTTGCGGCCATCGGGAGGATGTCTTGCCATGGCCAACCGCGCTTTTGGCCTGACCCGCCCTCCCTTGAGCGCCGCGCGCTCCACATCATTGAAGGTTCGCGCCCTTCCCATTGCTTCGATGGAGGGACGAAACGGCTGCCTTGCTGAAAACGTCTATAAAGACCGGCGGGAGCGAGCCGGGTAAAGGCCGGGGCGCATGGGGTCGATGTTTAAGGAGAGCGAAGGACGCGAGGGAATTGCATGGCAAACAAATCCAGTAGCGGAACGAGTGCGCGGCGCCGCATGTCGGCGCTGGCCATAGCGGCGCTGTTATGCGCCGGATTTTTCGCGCCGTGGCTCGGCGCGGGAAAGGCCGGCGCCCAGGCGTCCTTCAACGATATCGCTGACCAGCCGGCGGAGATACAGCAGGCGATAGCGTACGCAGCGGAGAAAGGATACCTGCAGGGATACGGCGACGGCGGGTTCCACCCCACGGAGCCCACCACCCGCATAGACTGCGCCCGCGCGCTGGTGACCGTTTTCGGCCGCGACGGGGAGAGCCCCGACCCCTCCATCGCCTTCACCGACCTGCCCGCGTCGGACCCTTCCTTTAAATGGGCCAACCTGGCGGTGAAGCACGGATACCTGGACAAGCTGCCCGACGGCTCCTTCGCTCCCAACCAGGGAGTGCTCTTCGAAAGGGTAGCCCAGGCGGCCGCGGCTGGGATGGGGCTGAACGACGTGGCCATGAACGTCAACCAGCTCACGGGAGGGGCACCGCATTATGGGGGCGCCATGACCGTGTTCATGGACTTGCACCTGAAATACCGCTACAGCAAGGTGTGGCCGGGACAGTCCTATCCACGCGGCGAGATGGCATACACGCTCTACCGCATAGACAACGTGGAGAGCTGGCGGCCGTGGTACGTGCGCGAGTCCTTCACCCCCGCCACCTGCAGGCTGCCGGAGGCCACCTCGGAGCAAGCCCGGGCGGTCAGCTTCGGTTTCGAGCGCCTGGGGTGCCCATACGTGTACGGTGGCGAGAGGGAGTCGGAGGGCGGCTTCGATTGCTCGGGTTTCGTCTACAACACCCTGAGCATACGCCTCGGCTACCCCATGATGCGTGTGGCCGACGACCAGGCCCGCGATAACCGCTATCTTTACGTCAGCCGGGGGGCGCTGCAGCCCGGGGACGCCGTTTTCTTCTATGAGGATGACAACGCCAACCCGGCGAGCTACATAGGCCATGCGGGCATGTACGTGGGCAACGGTCTTTTCATCCACTCCACGGGGTCCAACGGAGGGGTGAGCATAGACTGCCTGGACAACAACGACTACTGGGGCACCCACTTCGCCTGGGGCAGGAGGGTGGTGGGCGGGCCTTACAACGATCGCTTCGACACCTGGCTGCTGCTCTATAACCCCTCTGAACAGGAGCTGCCGGTGGAGGTCAAATACCTGCTGCCAAGGGGGGAGCCCTGCGTGATGGAGTACAACGTCGCCCCCCACAGCCGCTACAACGTGCCCGTGGACGAACTCCTGCCCTGGGACGAGTTCTCCATGCAGGTCAGCGCCCCCGAGCCCGGGGTGGTGGCGGAGCGCGCCATGTACTTCGATTACCTCGACTGGGCGGACGGGGGGCACGCCTCGGTGGGCGACGAGGAGGCGGGGCTGCAGGGATATTTCGCCGAGGGATATACGGGAAAGGGTTTTCATACCTGGCTTCTCCTCGCCAACCCCGGGGACGAGGAGGCCAGGGTCGAGGTCTCCTACCTCCTCGAGGGCACGGGAGCGGTGGTAAAGGAATATGCCGTCGCTCCCAACAGCCGCTTCACCGTCAAGGTCAACGAGGTGGAGGGGGTCAGGCAGGGCGGCGTGGGCATCGCCTACCGCTCCCTGAACGGGGTGCCCGTGGCGGCGGAGAGGGCGGTATATTTCGATTACCACGGCATCATCGACGGCCATTGCTCCCAGGCGGTGGATAAGACCTCCACCCGTCTCTACCTCGCCGAGGGATACACGGGAAAGGGTTTCGACACCTGGATCCTGCTCGCCAACCCCAATCCCGAGCCCGCCGAGGTCGAGATCTCGTGCCTGGTGCAAGGGGGGAGGAACGTCGGCACGGTCAGGGAGGTGCCTCCCCGTTCGCGCCTCACCGTCAACGCGCGCGAGCTGGTGGACGACGCGTCCTTCGGGGTCTCTATCGAATCCAGGAACGGCGTGGGAATCGTCGCGGAACGCGCCATGTACTTCAAGTATCGCGGCGAGATAGGGGG
>JACVJG010000059.1 GCA_015711875.1 Candidatus Solincola jinzensis
CTCCTTCTTCTTGCCAGGCATTCCTCGTGGTTCATACCAGCTTATTATCCGTTGTTCCTGGGAATCGCCATGCTGATCCTGTTCCTGGGAAAGAGCATAGATTCGACCGACAAGGCCATTATCATGACGGCAAAAAAGCGCTTGAGGGAATACGTGGGCCTCTTAAGGAAAAGGGGGCGACATGGTGGGGCTTGATATCTTCTGCGTGCCGCTTTTCAATCCACCACCCCGTCCGACCCATTGCAGGATATGGTTGGTTTTCCTTATGCCCAGAGGTAAACCGTGCGTCCCAGAGTCAGCATAATCATCGTCAACTGGAACGGGCTGCAAGACACCCTGGAATGCCTGAAATCCCTGGGTGGCATCGATTATGACAACCTCGAAATAGTTTTGGTGGATAACGGGTCTGACGGAGACGATCTGGCGGTTCTGCAGGAGACCTACGGCGACAGGGCCCACTTCCTGAGAAATGAAAGCAATCTAGGCTATGCCGGAGGGAACAATACGGGAATTGCGTTCGCTCTTGCGAATCTATCGCCCGATTACCTGCTCCTATTGAACAACGATATCGTCGTCGATCCTGCCTTCCTCCGGGAGCTCGTCGAAACCGCGCATTCCGACCCGGGAATCGGTATAATCGGACCGAAAACCCTCGACTATAAGGAACCGGACATACTCCAGCAAGCTGGCACGAGGTTCTGGGCACCTATCGGCAAGGTGCGTTTGGTGGGCAGGGGCGAGAAAGATCTTGGTCAGCATGACCGCGAGACAAAAACGGATTACGTCCAGGGCTCATGCATGTTGATAAGGAGAGAGGTTGTTGAGACGATCGGCCTCTTGAACGAGGAGTATTTCCTGTACTGGGAGGACATGGAATACTGCCTGCGCGCAACAAAAGCGGGGTTCTCCCTTGCCGTTTGCCCCGCTTCACGGGTATGGCACAAGGGATCGGCGAGCTCTGGCCGGCTATCGGGCAGACTGATGTATTTTGGCACCAGAAACAGGTTCTTTATCTATCGCGACCATATGTCAAGGCCTGTATTCATTTTTTTCCTTTTATATTTTTTCGGCATTCAGTTCTGGGGCACATTGCTCAGTCTTTTTTTCAGGGGCTGCGTGCGAGATGCCGCTTTCATCCTCAAAGGCATACGCGACGGCCTATCGCTTCGCAGAAAGAACCGGCCCACGCCTTGGATCGCATCTTCCAGGCCTTAATGCCTTGAGTCGAGGCGTAGGAATAGGTAGCTATCATAGCTGCGGCACCCCTCGCCCTGACCAATGCATGGTTCATGTGTGGAGCATGGGATATAGAGAACACATCTCTTCTTTGGGCAGCAGGAAAAGCACTCCTCCCTTTCTTGGATAGGAAGTGCCGCATTCCTGGCAGGACATCTCGTCCTCGCCGTGTATCAATCTCTCCTCCAACCCATGTTCCAAGCACGTTGGGCAACGGATTATATTTTCAACCCCGTTCCCGCTTCCCGCAAGATATCCCGCCTTCCTGCACACGCCACCAATGGTCCCGCCGCCAAGGTAGGCAATAGCATATCCGGGTAGAGGTTTTTTCCCAAGCGCGCTTACTCTGTGGCCCATCAAGCTGGTAAGCCAGATTTCCCTGTATTCGAAGTCCGCCAGGGAAGATAACCACTCTCTTATCGACATATCGTGGTTCTCTATGATGCCGTACTCTAGTTCTTTGGGTATGCTTTTTTACAAAGCAGAATCGGATTGCTTTCTTTACTATGTTTTCCTTTTTTTCTGGCTTCCTCACATGACCCCTAACCTTGAAGACATCCAGGTGAAGTATTTTCCTGTATGGCTCCTCATCGAAGAAAAAGGTCCCCCCGGAGACAGCACCCGGAACAGCTCTTTTATGACCGGCACCGGATCGGGAAAATGATGCAGCGTATCGTAGCAGAACATGAACGGCACGGAGCCGCTGGCAAAAGGCAAGCGGTATGCGTCGGCGCAGATCCTCAAGGGCAAGCGGGGCTTGTTGAACCTATGCGCGTAATATTCGCAACATCTAAGCATGTCGAACGAGATATCCAGAGCTATACCGGTGCAAGCAAGGTCGTTCTCCATGACCAGGGAGCGCTGACACCTTTCCGCCCCGATCTCTATGTAAGGGGTCATTGCCAACCCTTAGCCCCTCAGTCTGCCCAATTGTTCCCGCGTCTTGCCCATCCTCTATATCAGGATTTGCTCGATCTCCGACGGGCCGAACTCTCCGGGAATCATTTCTATTCCCTCGACCTGCTGGATGGCAAGTCTTCTTCTGAATTCGATCTCTCCCTTTTTGCTCGACTCCGGCTGTATTTTCATGGGCCCATCCTCACCCTTTCACCTTACCCGGTCGCATTATTTCTCCGGGGCGGATTCCCGCATGCGCGCCGCGGCCCGTTCATCCATCCTCGATGGCTTTGCGATACGTCCCCAGCGTCTTCCTAGCGGTCTCCTCCCATGTGAACAATGAAGCCCTCTGCAGCCCTCTCCTGGAAAGCTCTGCATGCAGTTCCTCGTCCCCCAGAACCCTGCAGATGGCGGCCGCCATTTCCTCCTCGTCTTCCGGCGCCACCAGTATTCCGGCGTCGCCCACGACCTCCGGGAGAGACGAGGAGTTTGCCGCTACCACCGGGCAGCCACAGGCCATCGCTTCCAGCGGCGGGAGGCCGAAGCCCTCGTAAAGAGACGGGAAGACGAACACGTCGGCACGATTGTAGAGAAGCGGCAACTCGTCCTCGGGAACGTAGTCGCGGAAAAGCACCAGCCCCTCCAGGTTTAGTTCCCTGATGTTCCTCTCCAGCTCTTCCCGGGCGCCTTTCCATTGCGGCCTTCCCACCTTCACGAAAAGGACGTCCTTGCATTCCCTCGCTGCCAGCGATATCGCTCGTAACAGCACAGCGAGGTTCTTGCGCGGCTGCTCCGAGCCCACATACAGGATCACCCTTTTCCACTCTGGAAACGGCCACGGGGTGGCGACTGCCGCTTCGTCCAGCGGCCTGAACCTCCTCCCATCGACCCCCAGGTGGATAACGTCGATGCGCTCTTCCGGATAGCTTGTCCTGGCCAGGATCTCCCACTTGGTGAACTCGGAGGAGGCGATCAGGCGGCCGGCTTTTAACATCCCCCGCACTCCGGTTTCGACCATGCCCCTGTCGATGAGAGGATACCCCTTGCGCCGGAAAGGATAGATGTCATGGCAAGTGACGACACATGGCTTCAGGTCCAGATAATGAAGAAGGTGCGCCTGGATATGGGAGCAAACGTGCTTGACGCTCCCGGTCCTCTTTCTTCTCGCCACTTGTAACGGATAGCAGGTCAGGGCGGGAAGCCTGCCCGCGAAACGAGGGTGATCAGCGGGATTGTAAGCGATCAGGCGCCCATCGACTGCGCCTTCGCACCTGGACATCAGTTCTAACGCATAGCGGTAAACGCCGTTTATCTCCGGCTCTATTCTCCCGATGATATAGTCTACTTCGAGCATCCCCATCGCCCTTGCGCCGCTTTTTCGGTGGCCACCATCATCCGTCACCATCCGCCTCGATCCCGTTCGAAGGATCATCCCTCTCCGCTGTCCTGGCCAGGCGCAGGACGCCTTCCTATGAGGCGGGATATTCCCACCCTACCGTAAACGCCCCTTTTTCTGAATAAGGCATGGATGAAGCCCAGCAGAGTCACGAGCGCAAGGATGAGCGAGGAACTGACCATGTTTATCCCCACGGCGAGGAAGCGGTTGGCGAAAAAGAAGGCGATGGAGAGGGTGGAGATGGAGAGCGCAACCGAATAGACCAGCCTTTCCAGGGCGCCCCGGCTTCCACGCGGGAAACAGGCCAGGCTCCATGCGTAACCGGAAAGCACCATCACCAGCAGCGCTCCCGCCATAACCCTTATCGCCGTTAGAAAAATCATTTCCGCCCGCTTTCCCCTGATATCCGCTCATAAAGGTCGATATACCTGGGGGCGATCTTCCCCCAGTCGTATCCCTCCGCCGTACGCCTTGCGTTTTCCGCCAGCCTCTCGCGCTCATCCTCGTCATCGAGCAGCCTTGCCATGGCCTTTTCCAGGCTGCCAGGCCTTTCCATCTCCACCAGGCAGGCGTTCTCGCCGTCTCTTGCGAAATCCGTCTGGCCTCCCCGGTCGGAAGTGATGACCGGCTTTCCCGCCGCCATCGCCTCCAGTATGGCTATGCCGAATCCCTCGTAAACGGATGGAAACACGCACAAAGTAGACGATGCGATGTATTTCTTCAGGACCGCGTCCGAAAGGAGCCCCAGGAATATCACCTTCTCTTTCATGCCGAGCTGCTCCACCAACCCGCGGTACCTTCCTTCTTCCGGCCCTCTTCCCGCGATGAAGAGCTTTAGCTCAGCTCTTCCCGGGCTGCAGGCGGCGAAAGCCCGGATGAGCCTTTCGATGCCCTTCTTCTCGTAAAGCTTTCCCCAGAAAAGGACGAAGGGGCATTCCGCCCCCTCGAGGCCCTCAAGATCCTTCCATTCGCGCACGTTTATCCCGTTGGGGATGACCTCCGCGCCCACCAGGCCGTTTAGTGCGGCTACGCCTTTCATGTACGTGCTGTTTACGACGAGGCCATCGAACAGGGGGAGGTTGCGTTTCGCCAAAGACCAGTGAAGGACATGCCTGGCCTTTTCCAAGTTACCATAATATGGCAATTCATCGGGCACCCAGTCGTACACGCTGAGGACGAGCGGGATTGCCATCCTTTTCAGGAACAGGGGGAGCGCGAAGCAGTTCGCCCCCGGCAGGATATGAAAATGCGCCACGTCCGGGCGCTCGGCCCTCTTCGCCTTCTGGACGAAGGCAACGTTGCGATAGAGATACTCCAGCCCCCCCATCGAGAGGTCGCTCACGAGCCGCAGTGCGATATCCCCCGGGTAGTGTTCCCGCAGGCGAGCATCCCCGGAAGGAGCGATGCACAGCATCTCCACCTCCGCTTCCCGGGCGAGTTCTCTCGCCAGGTTATACACCACCACCTGCGGCCCGCCTTTTGCCCAGGGGAAGAGTTCGCTGGTCACGAACATCACTCTCATCTAGACCGACCTCGTTGTTACCCGGCCGGAAGGCATCCCGTTACGCCGTACCCGGCATGGCTCGCCTCGTTTGTCTCCCCGCAGCCTGGATAATAATATATTCTCAATTCCTCTCCCTCGAAGACCACCAGGGCGTCATGGACCTTCAGCCCTTCGATCTTGGTGATTATATAAATGTCCTTGCCCGGAAACAGCTCGCCGAGTTTTGCCCGGACGCCTTGCGGGGCATCGAATACCTCCCTCCACCCGCATTTCACCGAGGCCATCAACGACAGCTTCTGCATCCCCATGGTCACCAGGTCCAACTGGTAGGGCAGCACCACCGAGTCCTCGGTGGCGTTCTCATCAAGCCACGAAGCGGCCTGCCTGCTTTCGGCGCTCACGCCCACCCACCCTCTCACGTTTATGAGGTTGCCCACCAGCGAGATCGACAGGAAAACGGCCGCCACCGTGCCCAGGGATAAGCGCAGGACCGGGGCGCCCGAGACAGCCTGCGATATTTCCTTCAGGAACAAGCCGGAAACCAGCGCCGCGGGAACCGCCATGTAAACCAGCATGCGATTGGTGGGGATGTAAAAGCCAAGGGCCTTTCCGCGTGTAAGCGCGAAAGTCAGCAGCAGCCAGGCAAGCAGGATGAACTTCACCTTGTCCATCCCGCGGAGCAGAAAAGGCAACCCCAGCAAGGTAAAAACAACCATGGGCAGGCCGAGCTGAACCTCATAGTAGCTGAGATCGGGGACGGCATAAGCGGCGCCCATGGCATGGGGCGCCCAGCTCGCCCCCGGGCCGACATTGGTATGCAGGTACTCCAGGTACTGGTTTATCGCCTGTACCAGGATGGGAAGGCTGAGGATGGCTACGCCACCCACGGTGAAAACGGCATGCCTCAGGTTTTTCCTCAGCAGCAGGTAGATCGCGAGCATCAAGGCAGGCACGACCAGTGAGCGGTAGTGCACGTAAACGGCACCGCTGGTGACCAGCACCAGGGCAAGGGGATTGCCTTTACCTCTGAGGCCATCCACTATGCACCCGAAAATCAGCACGTGGAAAAGCACCGCCATGTTCTCCGGAAAAGTGATGAGACTTCTCAGAAATATGTATGACGAGGAGAGGAAAACAAGGACGGTGGCCAGCCCGTATTCCTTGCTCCCCAGCAGGCGGCTTCCGACCACGAAGAGAGCCAGCGCAGTCAGGAGGCGGAGAAAAAGCCCGAGGGTCTTGTATATGGCAAGGAAGGAAAGGCCGGTGTAACGATGCAGCAGAACGGTAAGCAGGCGCATGCTGGAGATATATTGAGGCGGAACGCTTCCCTCGTAGTATTCTATCTCCGTTACGATATCGCCTTCCCTGTCCAGCCTTTCAGAAAGGTGCATATGGTAATAGGGGTCGTAGGAGAACAACCCTTCGACTCGATACACTTCGACCAGGCCGAAAACCATGTATAGGGCGACCGCGAGCAGGAGAGCCGCATATACCAGGGACGTTCGGTTGCGTATTCTCAATCCAGCGCCTTTATCATCTAACACCCTGGACTCCCTCTTCGCCCTGTATTCTCGCCTTTGAGGGCGGCCCTCTCCGGTCTTAATACCTCGGAATAGCACAGCGCCAGGTCGGCGGCGATACGCTCCCAGGAATACCTTGCCAGGCCATCCGGCACGCAAGCGGGTCTTCGCTCCGTCTCCTCGAGCAATCGCGCCAGGTCGCCTGGATCATCGTGACGGTAAAGAAGCAAGGGCAGTTCCCTTGCGATATCAAGGTGCGCCTTGATGTCGGAGGCCATCACCTGGACTCCGCATGCCGCATACTCGAGCACTTTCATGGGAAAGCTGCGCCGGAAGAAAAGGGTGTCCGGAAGATGGCATAAGCCGAAGTCAAAGGCAGCTATATAGCGCGGGACCGCGTCGTGTATCACCTGCCCTGTGAACATGACACGGTCCCGCAAGCCCAGTCTCGATGCCACTCCCTCCAGCCTCTCGCGGTCCTCGCCATCCCCCACGAATACCAGCCGGCAGTCCACTCCTTTTTCGCTCAACAACCTTACCGCCCGGATGGCAAAGTCCAGTTCCCTTTCGCGGGAAAGCACCCCTACGTATCCCAGCACCTTGGCTTGCGCGGGAATGCGCAGCTTTTCCCTCATCTCTCCGCGCTCGTGGGCGCGGAACAAACCCGGATCGACACCGGAGGGAACCAGCCAGGACGGCTCCAGATCCCTTCCCAGTGCCCGGGAATAGAATTCCCTCAGCCCCGCGGTGATGAAGACGAACCCGTCGACAAACCTGCCCAGGAGCGTTTCGCCTGCATAGGCAGCTTTCCGGTATAGACTCCTGCCTCTGTTGAGATCCAGCCTGTCCATGCTCACCTCTATCCAGGGGCTCCGGATATCGTAGATGATCTTTACCTTGGGAGAGAACATGCGTTTGAACAGCACCGCCGCCTGCAAAGAGGAATTCGGGTACAGGCAGTGGATAACGTCGATGCCGGCTTCCCGATCCTCTTCCCTCAGCAGGCGAAGCAACTTGAGAGTATATTCCAGGTTGCCCCCCAGGGTATAGGTATGGGCTCGAACGGTCTTGATGCGTTGCGGAGAAAGTCCCTCCAGGGCGGCTGGCGGTTCCTGCACCACCAGGCTCAGGTCGATCTCCTCGCGACGCGCGAGGAAAACGGAGATGTTCCTGAGATAAGTCGAGAGGGCAAGGTGGTTTTCAAGGCTTACGTTCTGCGCAATAACGACTTTCATGTCTTATCCCGCCCGATCGTTTGATAAGCGCGGGCTTAAAACCCGCTTCCATGCCTTTTCGCCTTTGCTCATCCCGAGGCCGTGCCGTTCCCTCAAGCCACGGCGACTCCCGCCCCTTTGCCCGTGAGCTCTTCAAGCTGCAACGCGAGACCTCTGCCCGGCCACACCTTGAAACCGATGCGGGGAGCATGGCAAGTCCTTACCACCATACCGACACATCCGCCTCATGTCCGGTATCGCTTCCCTCCGGGCTTCCCTCCGGCAAGGGAGATTATCAAGGCAAGGATGGCGGCTAACAGGCCCCCTGATACCGACCCCATGGCGCTGAGCCTTGTTCCCGCGGTCGCCGAGCGGATTAGCAAGGCGGCGCTCGCGCCCGCAACCAACGCGGCTAGCACCTCGCGCCAGTAAGCAGAGCCTTCCCGCTCCAGGCGGGCCGGTGGGAAGAGCGGCCCCGCAAGAGCATAAATGAACCCGACGGGCACGATTATATATAGCAAGGCATCAGGGTCAAAAAACAGGTTGACGAACCCCGGCTGCGCCTTCTCCAGGATCATCAGCACCAGATAGGTCAGAAAAGCTGCCCAGAAGACTTCCCGCGCAACTGCCGCGATAAAGCCAAGCGCCAAGCTCAAGACTTGCGGCCTATCCTGGCCGCGATGGTGGTTATCGTACGGTTTGAGCGAACCGTCACGGAGAGCTTCCATCGCTTCACCACAGCTTATTTTTCCAATACCACGTCTATTCTTCCGATGGCGATTTCGCCATTCGCCTGTGAGAGGCCGGGCGAGAACAGGGAACACCTCAGCTTCTTCTCCTCGATTGCAAGCTCACTAAGGTCAAAGAAAAGCTCTCGCCTTTTCCAGGCCCCGTCGTCCTCGGGAAGAACATAATCAGCCACTATGTATTCGATATCCGACATCAGCAGGCCTTCGTTATATTCCTCCACCTTGACCGGAAAGGGGTCAAAGAACGAGTCCGCCGAGAACGCGAAGAGGCTTCCTTTGGACAGCAGCACCACGTCTCCGCATTCCGTGTCGACCCTTTTTATACCGGGCGGCAATGACCAGCCGAAATGCTGCTCTATCTGGTCTATGGCGAGGTCGCCTCCGCCCTCAGCCCGAAGCGTCTGCAGCGCCTCGCCATGCATGGTATGGACCTTGAGTTCCTCGGCGTCGGTGAAAAGCGTCACCGGCCTTGAGGGGCCGAGCCCGTACAGCTCGTGATCGGCAAGGTAAACGCTGTCCGCGAAGACCACGTGGTCCTGCTCCGAATGGATGCCGTCGACGATCACGTCGAAGCCGCACACCAGGTCCACGCGATAGACCCCGCTGTCCAGGCCGTCCAGAAAGATGTCGCAGCGTTGCGGCACCGAGAGCGCGCCGCTTTCCATCTCGTCACCGTCATCGGGATACTTTGCCCCCCACTTCAGCGACGTCCCCTTGTAAACGAGGACATCGAGGTCGTCGGGGCCCTCGCTCCAGTTCAACTCGTGCTTGACGAGGCTGAGTTCGATGCTGCCCTCCTCGACCAGTATATAGAACGAGTGCTGGCCCCTCAGCGATACGGGAAGGTCGATTCCACCCGCGCTCTCAGAGGGTAGTGTCCCGGGAACGGGTTGGGGCATGTCGAAGTAATAGGTCGCGATGCGAGGATAATCCTTTTCGTTTAACCCCGGCAGCGGAGGGTCGGCTAGGAAATCGCCGACGGAATCGTAGTTCTCCGCCTTCTGAAAGAGGCTCAAGGGCCCTTCCGTGACCCGGTTCCATGCAAGGCCGTTAAGAACCCGGTTATGAACGGGTTTATAGATGAAAGGGCTGTCCTTGCTTCCGGAAACGCCGAGCAACAGCTCCTTGGGATCGCCGCGGTATTCTATCTCCACGCGCGCGGATCGCACTTTTTCGTACGGAACGTCGAGGTTGAAGTTCACCCGGTCGGTTTCCATTATCATTTCCGGGATCTCGTAAACGGAGCCATCTTCGCCACTCCCCAGGCTGGTGCCCGGGACAAGCGGTGAAGGCAGGGCGTCCTTTTCTCCCTGCCGCAGATCTATGTGGTATTCCAGCCGGGCCCCCCAGGGGGCCAGGTTGAGAAAGATCAACGCCGCCAACAAGGCGGCGGCGGCCGTGATCGCCAGAACCCTCACCGCCTTTACGGCGTAGGCCTGAAAGGCCACTGCGCCGCCGACATCCCCCCGGTCTTTTTTCGCGCCAGAGTCGGTTCTTGGAACCCTCACCTTACCGTTCCTTTTTCAATCAGAGCTTTCCGAGCCGGCCTGGGTCGAAATCCTCAAGAGCCATACAGGTTCAATATTATATACTCTCCGAGCGGGACGCTTCTCGAAGGTCTTGACCAGTGCTTCCTCGCTCGAGAAAAGCACTCTTTCCATCTCCATTCTCTGACCGTTTTTCAAGCACGGCAATTCCTTGCCCGACATCCCCGGCCTCCACAAGATGTAAACCGGCCGCTCCGGAAAACCGAGGTCGGCGAGCAGCCACGAAAAATCCTCGCTCCCCAGCATGGAGTTATCCATCAGCCACGCGTTTTCCACCCCATGGATGCACCGCAGGGGCGGGCCAAAG
>MU158536.1:0-9565 GCA_015711875.1 Candidatus Solincola jinzensis
CGAGCCCCCCGCTGGCGCCGGCCATCCCCCATGCCAGCATCTGCCAGGGAGTCCAGGGCCCATGGCCCAGGAAGATGTTGCTGAGCAGAGCGGCAAGGGCTCCCACCATGAAACCCGGCTCGGCCCCGAAAACGCAGCCGGCGAGGACGGCGATGAAGGTCGCGGGCTGCAGGCCGGGGATGGCGGCGAAGAGAACCCTTCCCGCCGCCCCCGCCGCGGCCATGGCTCCCACCACCGCCACCTCGCGGGAGCCGTAATCCCCTTCCTCGAAGCGGACGAAGAGAACGGCCAGCAACAACACGGCCAGGAGAAGGGAGTTCAAAGACCACCCGTCGAACGGAGATACTCCCCTGACGCCCAGGAAAACCAGCACCGCCACCAGGCAAAGCAGCACGTACCTGGCGTATCTCAACCCGACACGCCCACCAGCTCCTCCCGCTGCCCTAGCGTGGGACACCGCGACCCTCCCCCATTTCATCTCCGTCAAGTAGGGCGGCGAGCAGCTCCACGGCCTCTTCCTCCCGCAACGCCTCCACCCCGAAGCCGCTCAGAAGCCTGTTGGCCTGCGGCGAGAAGAAAAGGGAGTCGCCCAGCACGGCATGCGCCGGCCCCTCGGCCACGATGCTCCCATTGCCCATTATGGCCGCCCTTTCCGCCAGCGAGGCCGCGAACTCCACGTCGTGCGTCACCACGAAGGCCGTGCCGCCTGAGTCCCGGTACTCCCGCAGCAGCTCCGTTACGGCGTGCTTGTTGCGGTGATCCAGCCCCCGCGTGGGCTCGTCCATCACCAGCAGCTCCGGCAGGGGAGGGAGCAGTACGGCGGCCAGGAGCACCTTTTCCCTCTCCCCGGTGCTCAAGTCATGCGGGTTCCGCCGCGCCAGGTGCGAGATCTGCATGAGCTCCAGTTGCCGGTCCACCGCCTTTTCCGCCTCCTTCCCGTCGCGACCCCGCAGCCGTAAGGTGCGCAACAACTCCTCGCGTACCGTGGGGCACACGAAGTAGCTGCCAGGGTTCTGCGGGCAGTATCCCAGGCGAGGGGCCAGGGAGGGAAGCCGTTCCTGGGTCGGCTCCTCTCCGAAAAGCAAGACCTTTCCCCGCGAGGGAGCGAGGAGCCCGAGCATGCAGCGCAGCAACGTGCTCTTCCCCGCGCCGTTCTCTCCCAGCAGCGCCATACCGGTGCCTCCCTGAAGGGAGAGGTCCAGGCCCTTGAGGGCTTCCGGCCCCTCCGGGTATACGAGCCACAGGCCGCGGGCACGGAAAAGCTCCCCCGCCCCGCGGTCAAGGTGCCCGTCCGGCTCCGGTCGCGAGGCCGCGGGCCCCGCTTGGAGGCGCTTGCCGCCTCCCCGTACGGCGCCACGCAATCCTTTTCCTGGGATGCGGTCGAGAAAACCGCGCGCGCTGGATCCCGCGTCCGGGGTAAGCGCGCGGACTGCGTCCCTTTCGTGGTCGCCGGCCCCCGGATCCAGAGGAGCAAGGGCGTAGCTCCCGGGACGGTCGCCGGGGCCGACCGGGGGCCTCTCCTTGAGCGCGCTCAGCAGCCTCCTCCCCTCGTTCACGGTCAATGGTAGTTCCTTCCACCCAGCACGCGCGAACACCCTGGTCACCGGAGGCATGAAAGCGTCGTCGCGCCGGGCGCACCACGCCGCCGCCTCGCGCGGCCCGCCATCGTAAAGGATGCGTCCCTCCTCCATGTAGACGACCCGTGTGGCGTAGTGGTAGCAGCGCTCCAAGCGGTGCTCGCTCATCACCACCGTGGTCCCCGTCTCCTCGTGCAGGCGGCGCACCAGCGTCAGCAGGTCCTCGGCGCTCAGGGGATCGAGCTGCGAGGTGGGCTCGTCCAGGACCAGGATGGAGGGATGCATGGCCATGACCGAGGCCAGCACCGTTTTCTGCATCTCTCCCCCCGACAGCTCGGGGATGAAGGAGCGGCGCAGGCGTGAAAGGCCCAGGCCCACCAGCATCTCCTCCATCCTCTTGCTGATGACCTGGGGCGGAAGCCCCGCGTTCTCCATGCCGAAGGCGATCTCCCTCTCCACCGTGGTGCTGACCAGCTGCCCCTCCGCGTCCTGGAAGACCATGCCCACCTCCGAGGCCATCTCGCGGGGCTCGCTGGCGAGGACATCGCGGCCGGCCACCGTCACCCGCCCCCTTATCCTCCCGCCATGGAAATGCGGCACGAGGCCGTTCATCAGCCGCATAAGGGTGGTCTTTCCGCATCCCGTGGGACCGGTGAGGAGCACGAACTCGCCCCTTTCCACCCTGAGGCTTATCTCTCTCAGGGCCGGCTTTTCCTCCCCCGGATAACGGAAGGTCACATCCTCGATCTCCACCAGTGCCATCTCTTCCAGCTCCCAGAGACGAAAAGAAAGGAAAGGAAGGTGGCGGACAACAGCCCCCACGCGAGGAAATCCATCCCAGTCAGGGGATTGGAGAGCGTGGGAAAGAAGGAGTATCCGCTATCCCCCACGGCCGCCGTGACCGCGGCGCCGATGATCCCCAGCGAGACAAGGGCGGCGACGAGATCGCGAGGGCGCAACCGCCGTCTGCGGTAACGCGTGCGCCGTCGCGACCCGAAGCCCCTGGCGCTCATGGATTCCGCGATGGAGGCGGCGCGGTCCAGCGCGCCCTGGAAAAGCGAGAGCAGAAGGGGGAGATGCGCCCTGGCGCGGGCCGCGATTCCTCCTCCCTGCAGGGGGTCGCCGCGCGCCAGCTGCGTATCTCGCATCTCCCTCGCCTCCACCACCATGCTGGGGTAAAGGCGCACCGCCATGGCCGCCGAGAGAGAGGAGCGGAAAGCCAGCATGGACAGCAGCTCCAGCAGGTCGTCGGGGTTGACTGCCAGGGCCACGATGCAGCAGGCGGCCACCACGGTGAACAAGCGCACCCCTGCCGCCAGGCCATAAACGAGCGCCTCCAGGGTTATATTGAGATCGCCCCACAATGGCAGATGGGGGCCGTACACGAGCACATGCTCTCCCGCGTTGTTGACCAAGGGGTTTATCAAAGCCACCAGCAGGGCCATACAGGCGGCGGCACATAACAGGGGCTTCCCGTTCCCCAGGACCTCCGCCTGTGCCAGCATGGCGACCACTGCGGCGCAGATGGTAACGGTGTACAGGGGGTTCTCCATGACCAGGACCGCGGCAAGCGTGGAGGCAACCAGCGCCAGCGCGGCGATGGGATGCAGCCCGTGCAGCAGGGTGTCTTTCTCTCGGTAAACGGGCAACAACCCTTTATCCTCCCTCTCCAACCTCTAACGGCAGGGATAAGGATCCCCCTTCCGGGGGGAACACCAGTCCCGGAACCGGCGCAGGGACGCGGGAATGTTCGCCCAGAAGCTGGTCCATGGCCTTTCGCAGTCCCGCCTCGTCACTGCCCGTGATCACCAACGCCGACGCCTCCTCTCCCAGCCTCGGGCCGAAGCCCTGCACCAGGCCAACGGAGCCGCTCACGCCTCTCACCTCGGCGCCTACGTCGTCAAGCAGGCGCAGCTCTCCGTCCTCAAAAAAGGCGAAAAGCCCGAGGCGGGCATGGCTCTGGAAGGCGTCCCGCACCATGTCGACGATGGCCAGTTCATCCCACGCGCCCACCAACAGGGCGTATTCCCCCTTCTCGGGCCTCCACTCAGCGCTCAACTCCAAGAGGCGGAGGGGAGCCGCCGACCAGGGAGCCAGAAAATCCGCAAGCTCCTCTCCCAAACCGCTCCTTCCCGGGGCGTAGGCCACCGTGATGCTCTCCGGGGCCCCTGCGTAACCATGCACGAAGGGCTCGGGAAAACAACCCGCCAGCACGGGCGTGAACATGGAGTATTCCCAGTTGTGGAAGTCGAATATAAGCCAGTCGCCCTCGCGTACCTGGTATGCGCCCGCACCCACATCCGCCATCTGGCCGTTAACGTAGAAAAACCAATCCCTCTTGCGGCCCGTCCCGCCCTCGTACTGCGAGGCTACGCCGTCAACCGCTTGAATAAATCCTCCGCCGTATGCGGTATCGACCTCAGCCACCTCCCGCAAGGCATCCATGGCGCTGGAATTCTTCCTTATCCCGAAGTCGGCATCCTTCATGACGACCTTCCCGAAGTCCTTGCAGACCGTCACCCTGATGGCGATGGTTCCGCTTTTTGCGTTCCACGGCATGAACGCGCAGCCCCGAACAAGAAAAAACACCGCCAGCGCAAAAAAGGCTACCGCTGTGACGCGCCATATCCAGTTATACGCTTTTCCTTTCATCGCGCAAACGGCTCCCCGTTTCCCGGGCCTCTAGAGCATAAACTCATTACTCGAGCGTCAGCACGCCTGTTGCTCCGTTTCATATGGTAAATGTCACCGTTTGAACATCCATCCGCAACGCCTGCTTCCCTCCGAACGAGCCCTTTACTTTTATGGCAATATGACGCATACCATCTAGCCAACATCTGGTTATAGACAAGCCCTTTGATCTTCTACCTGTCCCTTCCCCTGATCCGTGATCGATAGCATGCCATTCCACAAGCGTTTTATTCGCGCCCATTTTCTCCGGAGGGAGTCTTCTCTCTCATCCGCGACCCTTTTTCGCACTTTCCCTGGTCCCCTCCTTATGCGGGAGAGGAAACTCTCGTTCAACTGCGACTTATTCGGGCAAGCGGTCGGGCGGGGAAGCCCGAGCCTCCCCGCCCCGCCGGCTGCTGGTACCGGCCTGTCGACCGCGAGGTCAAGTGGGACCGCTGACCCATAAGCCTATCGCAGAGCCGGAGAATCCTTCCCCGCAATAAGGTATGCGGGCGAGTTCCCTTCTTGCCCTTTACGACTCCCCGCCCGGATACCGTCTAACGGTGAACGGAGACCTCCGCCTCGTGCGCTGAGTGCCTACTAGTAGATCTCGCTCAGGGTGGCGCCCCTGGTGCAATGCCCGCCGTTCCAGCTATGCGCGCCAAGCCCCTGATAGTCGAAATACATGGCCCTTTCCACCACCACGCCACGGTCAGAGCTGATGGCGTAAGCCCTCTCCGTGGGCTGAGAGCTGGAAAGCGGGATGGTGAAGCGCTGGCCGGCCGTCACCGTGTATTCCTCGGCCTGACCGTCGCCGAAAAGCGGGTTCACCGTGACCACCGCATCTTCCTTACCAGGGTTGGATATGCAGACGTACTGGTCGAAATGGGGATCGGTGTATCCCTCCGCGAGGCACCAGTAGTTGCTCGGCATGGCGGCGCCGACCACGCATGAGCCCCCGTCCCAAGCTCCGCGGTAGTTGAAATACACGGGGCGTTCCGCCAGCACGGGCTGGCTCGATTTCACCGCCAGGCCCAGCTCCTTGCCCGCTCCCGCCTCCAGGTTGACGCTCAAGGTGCGGCGGGTATGCGCGGGGACGCCATACTGCTTCGTCACCGGGGCCTCACCCTGGTACAGATAGGTCACATCCACCAGAGCATCCTCATCCCCGTGGTTGGCCAGGCACAGCCACTCCTCGAAGCCCTCGCCGGTGTAGCCCTCGGCGAAGTACCAGTCGGTGCCGGCTTCCGGCGCTCCCACCACGCAGTGCCCGCCCGTCCAGCCATGTGATCCCATACCCTGGTAGGAGAAGTACATGGGACGTTCCGACACCACGGGGCGGTTGCTCTCCACCGCGATGGAGACGTCGCGGTCCTCTCCCGCCTCGTCGTTAACGCTGAAGGTCACGCGGCGGTTTCCCGGCACGTAGTACACCTTCTGCAACGGGTCTCCCTCGGGATAGATGTAGGATACGTTCACCGTCGCCAGCTGGTCCCCGAAGTTGGCCAGGCAAAGCCACTCCTCGAAGCCGTCGCCGGTATAGCCCTCGGCGAAATACCAGGTGGTGAGGGGATCGTCCGCTCCCACCACACAGTGTCCTCCCGTCCAGGAATAACCTCCCCTTCCGCGATAATCGAAATACACCGGGCGTTCCGCCACCACCGGCTTATCGGAGCTGACCTTGATGGAGACCTCCATGCCTTCTCCCACGACGCTCTTGACGTCCACGGTCTTACGGGTGCCCGCTTCCACCCCGTATACCAGGGTCTCAGGGTCCCTTTCTCCGTTGAAGAGATAGGTCACTTCAACGGTGGCGTCGTCCTCCTTGCCGCTGCCGGGGTTGGCGAGGCACAGCCACTCCTCGAAGCCGTCGCCGGTATAGCCCTCGGCGAAATACCAGTCGTAGGAGGTCGGCCGGTATTCCTCGTAGGCGTAGAGCCGGCCGTCCGCGGTGGTGTAGACCAGGCCGCCCGTGATCACGGGGTCGCCCCCGCCCTTCTGCTGCACGTACCACAGCTCGCTGCCGGTGCGGGCGTCCAGGGCGCCCACGCCCTTGTTGTGCGCCCAGGCGGTGGTGTCGAAGCTGCCGGCGTAGAGATAACCCGTGGTGGGCGAGAGCACGCAGTTGCCGTTATAGGCGCCCCAGTTGGGGTTGTCCCATACCAGCTCGCCGCTCTCCTTGTCGAAGGCGTAGAAATGGTTGCCCCCCACGGAGTAGTCGTTGCCGCATATGTAAAGGGTGCCGCTGTTGGGGTCGATGAGAGGAGTCCCCGACGAGCCCCAGATGGGCTGCTTCCAGGCTTGCTCCGCCTTATCGCCCTTATCCTCTACACGGTAGAGGTTGCTGATGGGACCGCCGTAGGCGAAGTCGCTGAAATACAGGCTGCCGTCGTCCAGGGCTATAGAGCCGGCGACGTCGTAATCAGCCTTGAACTCCCATTTCTTGGAAGGTGTTGCGGCGGAAACGTCGAGGCAATGCACCTTGCCGTTCACCGGGCTTCCGAAGGCGGCGTGCTGGGGGACATAGAGCCGGTTGCCGGCATCGTCCACCCCGGGCGCCCCTATGGCCGAGGAGCCGGCGTCGAGATCGAAGGCCCACAACACCGCGCCGGTGGCGGCGTTCAAACCCAGGTACCTGCCGTAGATGTAGTCGCCCACCACCACCACCTTGGTGTCCGCGGCGTTGGTGTACATCACGGGGTCGCTTATGATCACCGAGTTTCCCATGGGCGCGCCGCTCGGGGTGATGTCGGTGGCCCACAACACATCCCCCTGATTCTGCGCGTCCAGGCAGTATACCGTCTTCCCGCAGCCGATATAGAGGCGTCCCTGGTCGTAGAGAGGGCGCGCCTTCGAGCCCATGCCCCCGGCCCACTCCAGTTCCTTCTGCCAGATGAGGGAACCGTTGCCGGCGTCAAGGGCGACAACGCTGCTGTTCTCCCCTGGAGGCGTCCAGGGGTCGTTCCCGGCGAACAGGTAGGCCACGCCATCCGCGATGCGCGGCCCCGTGCCGTCCTTGATGCGGTAGTCGGCGCTCTCGAAAAGCGGCTGCGTTCCCTGCGCGGCCGCCACTTCCCCGCGCGCGACCCTGGGCAGGGAAGCCAGGCCAGAAAAAGCCAGGGCTAAAGTCATGCCTAACGTAAGCGCCACCATGAGGCATGCCTTCGGCCATTTACGGGCAGCAATATCCCGTTCTCTTTTTCCCGCGTCCATGCACTACCTCCTTACCCTCTTTCCACACACTCTTTTCCATCCCATCGCACCCGGTAGGCGCTGCCGCGGGAAATAAAAATCTCCGCTCTCGCCTTGAGAGAGGAGATTCTTCTTTCCCGTCAGGTTCCCTCTGATGCGGAGAGCTTGCTGACCCCTGCCGGATAGGTCTTCTGACTCCCGGATCCTGGTTCCGCCCCTCCTTCCCAGCCTAAGCCAGTGGATCTCTGGGGCTTCGCTCCCCGGTTACAGCGGCGCTACCGTGTCGGATTCTCACCGACTTCCCTTTTATCCCTCTCGGGATCCGGCAGGCATGTTCTTCACTTTTCAAGAAAAGCAACGACATCATGCTACCATGCCTGTCAAGCGAGGGTCAAAACACGCCTCCCGGAAGGAAACGTCTGAAGCGACCATGCGGCAATATAGCCAGGGCGTGTTCGACCGCATGTCTTCGGAGTACTGGTTTGGAGCGAGGCGTCGGCACTCGGGTTGTGCGAAGGGCGGCTCGCAGGCTCTGAGACAAGAAAGATGCCAGCCGCATGGACTTCCTGCGTACCATAAAATACCATAGATTCGGCGCTCGCGGGCGCCTGGGGCTCGCGGACAGATCCTTCGCGGTCGGCTCGTAATGCAAGTCGTCCACGGTTGTTGGGCAGGAAGTGGAGGTGAACATGGAGCGGGAAGAAGCTCTTGAGCTGCTGCACGAGAACCTGAGTTCGGATAGCCTGCGCAAGCATTGCTACGCAACCGAGGCGGTGATGCGCCGGCTGGCGCGTGAGCTAGGCGAGGACGAAGAGCTGTGGGGGATAACCGGCTTGCTACACGATCTGGACCTGGAGATCACCGAGAACGACATGGCCAGACACGCCGACACCGCCGCGCGCATGCTGGAGGAAAGGGGCGCTCCGGGCGAGATGGTAGAGGCGGTGCGCATGCACAACGCGGAAGGGCTGGGCCTGGGGGAACGCAAATCGGTCCTGCAACATGCCCTCGCTGCCGGGGAGACGGTGACCGGGCTTATCGTGGCCACCGCTCTGGTGAGGCCGGACAAAAAGCTCGCGGGCGTCAAGGTCAACTCGCTGCGCAAGCGCATGAAGGAGAAGGCCTTCGCGCGCGGGGCGAGGAGGGAAGTGATCATGGAGTGCGAGCAAGCTGGCCTTGACCTCGAACGCTTCCTTTCCCTGGCCCTGGAGGCCATGCAGGAGATATCCGACCAATTGGGATTATAAGGCGGGCGCTTTGCGCGGCCTACGCCTGCCGGAGCGATAGCGGATCGCTCCCGTGATAAGGAGAGAAGTTGGAGCGGTGGGGTTTGGGGCGGGGTCTCTGGATCGATGTCGATCATAATCTTCATCTTGTGACGAGGAAAGAAGATGAAGCGGCGGGGTTTCGGGAAACGCCCAAGGCGAAGCTATCGCCTTTTCCGTGATGCCGCAATGAAGAACAGGTGAGGAGTAGATAAGATGGATTCTGAGAAAAGACCATAAGCAAAACGTGAAGCGGAGAGTATCTTTTTTTGCGGTTGTATAGGCTAATGTTTAAACTACAGCAGCATAGCTATCAAGGCTACTCTCGCGAAGACACGAGAGACGTCTGTGCGCAGCTCAGGTCTCCGGTCTCTGCAACAGCACCGTAGCCATGGCGGCGATACCCTCGCCGCGCCCCGCGAACCCCATGCCCTCAGTGGTGGTGGCCTTAACCCCCACCCGCTCTATCTCCACCCCCATGGTGAACGCCAGGGCTTCCCGCATGGCCTGGATATAAGGAGCGAGACGCGGTTCCTGCGCTATTATCACGCAGTCCGCGTTCACCAGGCGGTATTTCTTCTCCCTCAGCAGGCCCACCACCTCTTCCAGGAGAACCAGGCTGGATATACCCTCGTAAGCAGGATCGTCATCCGGGAAGTGCTCACCGATGTCCCTCTCGCCGCATGCGCCCAGAAGGGCATCCATCAAGGCATGGGTCAGCACATCCGCGTCGGAGTGTCCCGCCAGGCCCCTGGAATGCGGGACAACCACCCCGCCGAGAACCAGCTTCCTTCCCTCCCGGAAGGCATGGGCGTCAAACCCCAGACCCGTCCGGAACGACAACCTCCAGCCCTCCTTCCT
>MU158536.1:9575-10339 GCA_015711875.1 Candidatus Solincola jinzensis
CGCCTCCGCCAGGATGAGATCGCGGGGGTAGGTGATCTTTAGATTGGTGAGCTCACCCTCCACTACCCGCACACGGTAACGGTATCTCTCCAGGAGCGCCGCGTCATCGGTGGCCCAGACCCCCTCACGGAAAGCGCGTTCGTGCGCGTCCTGCAGGGCGTCGGAGCGAAAACACTGCGGGGTCTGTACCGCCCAGAGGCGCCTGCGCTCCGGGGTTCTGATCACCCAGCCGCCCTCCACCTCCTTGATGGTGTCCACCACTGGGACGGCGGTGATGACCCCGTCGCAATCCCAGTCGGAAAGGGCCTTGATGGCGCGGCTGAAAAGGCCGGGGGTGGCCAGAGGCCTGGCGCCGTCATGCACCACGATGATCTCCGCCTGCGAGCGGAGGGCGCGGAGGGCATGAAAAACCGACTCCTGCCTCCATTCCCCTCCCTCCACCACCGCCTTCACCTTCTCCAGGCCATACCTGCCCACGATCTCCCTTTCAGCCCTATTGATATCGCCGGCGTTCACCACCAGCACGATCTGCTCCACTTCCGGCACCGCCGAGAGGTTGAGCAGGGAGCGGGCGAGCACCGGCACCCCTCCCAGGGAGAGGAACTGTTTTCCCTCCCGGTGCCCTATCCTCTCTCCCCGGCCCGCCCCGGCCACCACGGCAGCCGCTCCCGCCATTTCCTAACCCTCCTTTATCGAGGAGAAGATCATCCTCCCCGCCGGCGTCTGAAGAATGCTGGTAACCACCACGTCCACCTTGCGCCCGA
>JACVJG010000062.1 GCA_015711875.1 Candidatus Solincola jinzensis
CGAGGGCGATGTTCGAGCCCTGGACATCACGGACCTGCTCGGCGCGCCCCGCGAGATCCTGCTGGGCTTCAGGCTGGTGGACGACCGCCCTCTGAGCCTGGCGGTAAACGGGAGGGAACTGCGCAAGTACGCGGCGGACGAGCTCGCCCGGGGGATCAAGGTGTCCCTGTGCCCATGACGCCGTTCTCGAGCCCGAAGTCTTAAACAAGCTCGCCGTTTCTTTGTAAAAAACCTGTCTTCGCGCTCTTTTTCGATGGCGCTCCTTCTTCCGGTATTATGTCATTCCCAGGGACAGCACGAGGTGCCACGCAGGAGCGGTAACATGCCATAACCGCGGGATTGACGAGGCGAAATCCCGCTTTTAACGCCCACGCGCTCGCCTGTCAAATGGCTTTTCTTGTGCGCCGCTTCCGGTTGATCGCTGCGCTCGTGCCGTTCGCGCCAGCGATCAGCCGCTTCCCGGCGCCTGGTCGCCCAGGAAGAGCTTCATGGTCTCGCGCGCGTCGCCTATGCGACCGCCCACCAGGTGGTAATAGGGGCTGAGCATGAGAGCCGGCGGCTCGGCCAGCCGGCCTTCGCGGCAGTAGCGGTCGTTTATCTCCGCGCAGAGCACCTTCCCTATGACCAGAGAATAGTTCTTCCCCGTCACCTCGCGCTCCAGCGCCGCCTCGATCCACCCCAGAGCGTCGTCTATCCGGGGCGGGGATACCGCCTTGGAGGGCGATACGTCAAGCCCCACCTCTTTGAGCTCATCCACCTCCGCGGGGTAGTTCCTCGCGGTGAGCATGGCCTTCTCGAAGGAAGGAACGCCGATGATGTTGATCACGAACTCCCTCGTCTCCCTGATGTTGTGCAGGGTATGGCGCGGCAGGGCGGAGGCTATGGCCACCAGGTCCAGGGGCCTGAGGATGGGCATCACGCATCCGTAGGGAGCCGCGTTCGCTATCCCTTGCGCGTCCACGGTGGTTATCACCGTAACCGGAAGGGGCAGCATTACCTTGAACTGATCGGGCCTCAGTTCCATTTCCCTTCACCTCCTTCTTGAATCCGCCACACGAACGCGGCCGGCCCAGCCCTTCTCTCCCGGACCTCTATGCCATATCCGTATCTGCATGCAGGAATAACGCTCTTGCCGCGACTTCAGCTCCCTCTCCCTCACTCCCGCGGGCCTCCTTCCCCCCCTTTTTTCTCGAACCAGCCGATCACGGCCTCTGGCACGGAGTCGATCTTCGCGCTATAGGGCTTGATGTCCACGATGGCACTGCCATCCACCGCGTCAATCCCCCGAACCACCAGGCGGTTTCCCTCCCGCCGCAGCAACTCCACCACGCAGAACTCCACAGGGTTGGGACGGGCCGGGGAGCGGCAGGCGAAAACCCCCCGCAGCTCCGGCCCCCAGGGGGTGACGGTCTGCAGGACGTCACGGTCGGCGAGATGGCCCCAGTAAAGGACTATAAGGTAACGCGAGGCCTCCACGTCTTTGAGGCCGGCGGCGAAATCCTCGTATATCTCCAGCTCCGCCTCCTGGACGGAAAACCGCCCCTGGAAGGGAGCTTCTTCCACGGTGCGATAGGGGGACCGGATCACCCCGATGGGCCTTATAGTCATATCCCCGTAAATGTCGCATTGTTTGCCACTAAATACCATTGCTTACCTCTTGACGCACTTCGCCTCTTCCATCCCTGCGGCACACGCCCAACGGCACACCATCACCGCGCCGTTCCCGCTTTCATCTCTACCGCGACGCATATGCCGCAAGTCTTCCCGCTATTGTCTTTTACTGTCATGAAGAACATCGCGATGTCCTTCGCCGCCCTCATCCCTGCAACATGCTCTAACCGGAACCACCATTCGTACACCGCCCCGCGTCTCCACCTCCACCTTCACGCCGTAGACTTTCTCCATGCTTTCCTTATTGATGACCTCCGGGCCGCCACAGGCGAACACGGAGCCGCCGCTCAGGAGCACGAACTTACAAGAGAAGCGCAGCGCAAGGTTGACATCGTGTATGGCCATGAGCGCCGCGATGCCCCTCTCCGCCACTTCCCTTTTCAGCGTCTCCATCACCTCCAGCTGGTTCCTCAGGTCGAGGTTGCTCGTCGGCTCGTCCATCAATAGTATCCCCGGCTCCTGCGCCAGCGCCCTGGCGATCATCACCTTCTGCAGCTCGCCTCCACTGAGTTCGTCCAGGCGGCGAAGGGCCAGTTCCTCGAGTTTAAGCGCCGCTATGACCTCCTCCGCCACCCTGAAGTCCCTGGCGCCGGCTCCCCATCCGATATGCGGCCTGCGGCCCATGAGCACGGCATCGAAGACGGTAAGCCCGGCGCCGGCGCCGTCTCTCTGGGCCACGTACCCCATGCGGCGTGCTATCTCCATCCTGCCCAGACGCGAGGCGTCCTCGCCTGAGAGGAACACCATGCCCGCGCTCGGCCGCAGCGCGCCCAGTATGCACTTCAGGAGGGTGCTTTTCCCCGCCCCGTTGTTGCCCATGATCGAGCAGATCTCCCCCGCGGCGACTTCGAGGGATACCGAATCCAGCACCAGCCTGGCACCGTAGCTAAAGGCGATGGCGTCGACGGCCAGCATCAAGCCCTCCTGTATCCTCTGGCCAGCAGGTAAAGGAACAGCGGTGCGCCCATGAAGGAGGTGATAGCCCCCACCGGCAGCGTGACCGGGGCAATAATGGTCCTGCTCAGGGTATCGGACGCCAGGAGCAGAAAAGCCCCCATGGCGCACGCGCCCGGTATGAGATAGCGGTAGTCGCCGCCCATGATTCGCCGCACGAGATGAGGGCTGACCAATCCTACAAAAGCGATGATTCCCAGGAAGGAAACCGCCACCGCGGTCATCAACGAGGCCAGGAACATGCTCGCCATGCGCGTGCGTGCCACGTTGACCCCCAGGCTTTTGGCGGTATCGTCGCCGCTCTGCAGGGCGTTGTAGTTCCAGCGGTTGAGGACGAAAAAGGCGGACACGGGGATGGTGACCGCGGACATGATCGCCAGCTCCTGCCAGGAAGCCCTACCTATGTCTCCAAAGGTCCAGAAGACGATGGACGCAACCTGCACGTCGTTAGCGAAATACTGTGTGATCACCGTTCCCGCGGAGAAAAGAGACCCGAAGGCTATCCCCGCCAGGATCATGGCCTCGGGCGAGATCCCCTTATATCTCGCCAGGAGCAGAATGGCGAGGGTGGCGGAGATAGCGCCGGCGAAGGCGGCCACGGTGACGAGGTAAGGGTTCCTGATCAATACCGCGTCGGCCCCCGTACTCTGCACGCTACCGGCCCCCATGGTCACGATGGCCAGCGCGGCTCCGAAAGCGGCCCCCTGGGACACGCCCAGTGTGTAGTCGGAGGCCAGGGGGTTGAGGAGCACGCCCTGCATGACGCAGCCGGCCACCGACAGCCCTATACCTGCCGTAATCGCGGCCAGGACGCGCACCAACCTGATGTGGATGACGATCTGAGCCGTCCGCTGGTCCGCCTGACCGATGAGGGCCTTGAGCACTTCCAGAGGGGTGACACCCGCGGAGCCCAGGGTCATGGAGAACACGCCCAGCGCCAGGGTGGCGAAGATGACCCCGGCGATGAACAGCGCCTTGCGCCTCGTGTAGGCACGGTATGCCCCAACCAGAGGCCCCACGGTAGTAGTGTCCAACTGCCTGTCACCCCACCTTATACGCGACCGTACGCCGGCATTGCCGGACGTGGAAACGGGCGCGCCGCTAGAGCGAGCCAAGGTCGATCTTTTTGAAGCCCCCGAAGTCCGCGGCCATGCGCTCATACATGGGCTTCCCCAACAGGAACTCGTAGATCTCGTCCGCCTTTTTCTCCGGGTCGACATCCTCGAAGGCCTGCGGGAATAAGGTCTTTCCCATGAAATAGGCATCGGCGATGGCGGTATCGATGTTGGTGGTGTAATAGTTGTAGGGCAGGTATCCGTATACCCTGCCCTCCTTCACCGCCTTGAGGGTATTGTAGAATCCCGGATTGCCCGCATAATCGTCCTTGACCATCTGGAGCCCGGACTCATCGATGAAGATGACATCGGGATCCCAGTGAATGAGCTTTTCCTTGTCGATCATCACGCTTCCCTTGCTCCCCGTCTCGTCCACCACGTTGACGGCGTTAATGGAGGCCAGGGGCGGGAAATCGCCCTGCGTGCTCTCGATGCCATGGGTGCCCTTCATGCCTATGCCCCCCACGTAAGCCCGTGGCTTCCCGCTTTGCGGGATGTCTTTGGTGCGTTCATCAAGGTCATCGCGGCATCCTTTGATGAAGGAGATCACCTCTTCCGCTCTTCTGCCCTCGCCGGTTATCTCCCCTATGAGCGAGATGGAATCATATACCTCCTGGTCAAAGGTGCCGAGCTTGCCGTAACTGAGAACCACCACGGGGATGCCCGTTTTCGCCTGCAATTCGTCAGCCTTTGCCGCATCCACCAGGTAAGCCACGAATATCACGCCTGGGTCCACGCTCAGCAGCATCTCGGGATCGGGGGTGGAGTCGGGTCCTCCCTGCCCGATCACCGGCATGTCGAGCAAGTTGGGGTTGGCGAGTATGTAAGGCCTGCCCGTGCCCCATTGCTTCTCCATGTTCTCGATTCCCACTACTCTGTCCGCGCAGCCGGCGTAGCAGACCAGGCGCAGGGCGCCCGGGCCAATGGCCGTTATCCTTTCCACGGGTACGGTTATCTCCACCTCGCGTCCCGCGAGGTCGGTGAAGACCCTGGTTTCCGGCCCGGACGCTTCCCCCCCGGCCCCTCTGCCGCCGCAACCAGCCAGCCACAAAGCCAGCAAACAGACAATCGATGCCACAACCAGAGAAACACTGCCTTTCCTCAACATCTTTTCCACCCCTTACATGCTCTGTTCCATCTTCCTCTTTCCAACCTTTTCCATGCTAAGCAGCTTCCCCTCAATCCCTTGACCGTGACCCGCCGCGCCGGCCGACTGATCCCCAGTGTTTTCGCCCGCAGCAGGTAACGGCAAGCGCCTCGGGGAGCTCTGCCCGTTTATTGTTGCTCCCTGGCGATGCGGTGCCTGCCCCTGCACCAAGGAGTTCCCAGCCGCCGGGACAGCGTCCGCTGCTCACGCCGCTTACGCGGCCAGGGAAGCCTCCACCGCCACCAGGATTTCTCTGATCGCCTCTTCCAGGGACCTGTCCTCGACCGGCCCGCCCTCGAGGTTGGCCCGCGCCACGGCCTCGGAATAGGGGACCTCGGCGATGGCGGAAAGACCCCTTTGGGCGAGCTTCTCCCTCAAGACCGTTTTCACCCTGCCGTCGACCTTGCTGAGCACCACGCCGCACGGCTTGCCGGCCTCTTCCGCGAGACGGCAGGCCTTCTCGGCGAGGACCACTGCCTCCTGTGAGGGGTCAACCACCGTCAGGACGTAGTCGGCGCCTTCAAGGACGCCACGCCCGAAGTGCTCGATACCCGCTTCCGTGTCCACGAGCAACCATTCGCCGTCCCGGGTGCAAATGCTCTTGAGAAACGACCTCGCGACCACACCCATAGGGCAGGCACAACCCTCCATGCTGTGCTCGATCTTGCCGATCCTCACCATGGAGAGAACGCCGTTACCTCCGGTGATGCTCCCGGGCAGGCTTCCCGCGGCCATGTCCTCGTCGAAGAGGCGTGGCTCTTCATCGCCCTCTCCCCTCAGGCGAGCCATCAGCTTCTCTCCAACGGCCTGTTTTCCGCCCAGGAATCCCATAACGGTCTGAGGTGGCGGCTCTATGCCCAGCATGGCGTGCAGGCCCAGATTGGACTCGTCCGCGTCCACCACCAGCACCTTCCCACGCGACCTCAGCTCCCTCGCCAGCAGGGAAACCAGGGTGCTCTTGCCGCTTCCCCCGCGGCCACAGACCATCACCTTGGGCACTCCCCTCACCTCCGTTCCATTCTCTTCAACAAGAGGGTTGGGGCCGTCCGCGGATAACCCTCGCACGGCCCCGGTCATGCATGAGAAAGGCATGCCTGCCCTGTCTCCTTATCCATCAGTCAGCGGACCTGCGCGCCCGCAATATGAACATGTCCTCGCCGTCGCAGACGTCGACGTCAATGAACCCCGCTTCCTCGAAAAGCTCCTCCATCTCGTCTATGGTGGGGAGCATGTCCAGCCCGACCTCATCCCCGATGAAGCGGTGCAGAGCATTGACCTCCTCACGGCTCTCGTTATGACATACCGTTGCCCAACCTCCGGGCCTGAGAATGCGGAACATCTCCTCCACCGCGCCCCGCTTGTCGGAAACATGCGGGAAGCAGTTGTGACAGATCACCTCGTCAAAAGAGCCGTCGAGGAAGGGGGTATCCGCTATATCGGCGTGGATGAACTCGAGATTCGGGGCCTTATGTTTTTCGCGAGCCAAGGTGAGCATACGCTCCGCGATGTCCAGGGCGGTCACATGCCCTTTCTCGCCCACCGACTCGAGTAACCAAGGTATGATGAGGCCGGTGCCACACCCCGCGTCCAGCACCCTGCTCCCTGGCTTGATGCCTAGGCCGCGGATGATGCGCTCGCTCACCGCTTTCCTTTCCGCGGCGTCATTATGGTCCCAGGTATCCGCCCTCTGGTTGAAGAAGTCGCGAACTGCGGTCATCATGGCCCGCGCCTCCCCTTGTGCCTTTACCGGTGCCGCCCACGGGGCGGTGCCTTTCAAACAAAACAAAAACCACGAAAGCCGCAGCCTTCGTGGCCACAATTTTCTTTATGAAATCTGAATTGCTCTTACTCCGGCGGTTTCTCGCCGCCCGGATCCTGCTCTAAGCGTTATTATTATAGGACGATTTTCTTCAGGTATGCAAGCGCGCGTTCCCGCGCTCTCTAAATCTTTTTCAACCCGGATAGCGCCCACTGAAAGAATAGATTGTCTTCCGGCGCAAGCCTCCACGAAAAACGAGGCTACGCCAATGGGCCTGTAACCGTTAGATTGACCGTGCCGGTTTTACTGCATCGAGGTTTAGGCCGCAAAAATCCGATATGCCCGTTGCATCCAAAATATTCCTTATAGTGCGGCTCATCCACGGCTTTTCGCTATCATGTGAACGGTGTCCACGCGCCGGAAGCACCGCACAAACTGCTTGGTCTGGCGCCACTTCTCTTACCCGCGCAACATCAGCATCAGTCGCCTATAAGCCAGAACCGTTTTGCCGCCCCGGACGTCGGTCAGCGAAAAGCCTGTCCTCAAGCGGGAGAAGGGAACCCCAGATGTGCTTCAAGCCGTTGCAAGCTGGGAATAATGATAAAGGGGAATGCTGTGAGCGATGGCTTCAAGGAGGTGACGGCATGGACCGCAAGGAACTGCTGACAAAGGTCAAGGAGGAGGCCGGGTTGGCAAGCCTGAGGCAGGCAGACGGAGCGGTGAGGGTAATCGTGGGTATCCTAAAGACCCTGCTGCCCGAGGATACGGCCGCGGCGGTGGAGAGTTGCCTTCCCGATGACCTGCGCGAGGGCTGGAGGCTCGTGCAACCCTATCCCGCCGATATCCTAGAGCGCGAGGACATGTATTTCGAAGGGTCCGAGGGACAAGAGGAACGCGGAGCCCCCACCATAACCCACGGCTGATCACTCAGCACTTTATGCCCGACCGCCGGCTATTCGACAGCGGAATTCTTTTGGCAAGGATATCCATGATTTAGGGGAATACAACTTGATTCCCGACCGCCGGCTATTCGACAGCGGAATTCGCAACATAGCCTGAGGGCGATGTGAGCATCATCAGCTTTTCGCCCCCACCTATGGCCTGTGCGCAAACCCGGCCGCCATGCAGCGACAAGGCCCAGGGCCCACCGCCGTTTGCGGTCTCCGCGGCTCCGGTTGACACCTTGCGCTGTGGCGGAGGTGCAAGTGTAAACCCTTGCTTTAAAGCGCGTACCGGCGCTCCGATCATCTGCCTCCCGGCTAACCTCCCTTCCCTCGCCGGCGTGTTCCCGCGTTTCGCCTCCCCGCTCTGCGGACAATAACCGTATGCCCTGATAACTCGAGGCGGGTACGCGGACACGAAGCAAAGCGCGCGTTACGCGACCGGATATGCATTAAACGCCCTCCCTCACCTCTCGCTCGCGTCCTCCCTGCGCCAAGGGCGGCGGCGGCACATCCACCAGGCGATCGACGATAGAAGCGCCGCCAGCACCGCGGCGATGAGCAGGGGGATGGCGATCCCTCCTCTCCCGTCTCCCTCGTCTTTCACGGTCTCGCCCTCGCCGGCTCTATGCTCTTTTTCGAGGCTCTCGATCTCCCGCAACGCCCTCGCCTTTTCTTCCTGGATGGCCCCTCCTTCCTGCGCCGTGCCTCCCTCGGCGGCACCTTCTCCCATGCTCTGGGCGGCTTCCTCCTCACCGGCTTCGTTTGCATTATCCCTATCGTTTCCTTCGCCCCCGCTATCGCCCGCGACCGCTTCCCCCCCATCCGTGGGATTGCGAACCTGCCGGTATGAAGCAACGGGGAAGGGCTTTCCGGCCAGCGCGCAGACCGCGTAAGCGGTCGTCCACACCGGGTTCATCTCCCTTCCCTGCATCCATGAGAAGCTGCCGTCCGGACCCTGCATGGACCTCACGAAGGAAAGAGGGGTGTTGCCCCCCCTGGACCACGCACCTCCCCCCGGGTCCTGCCCCACCGCGATGATGGCCTGGGCGCACCACGAGGTGGCGGCGGTGTCCGAGGAGCCGGGCTGGAAGGAAAACCCACCATCGGGGTTCTGGACGGCATGCAGGTAGGCAAGGGCTGAGGAAATGGCGGGGTCGCCGGGTTCTACGCCCGCCGCCCTGAGGGCCATGATGGAAGCTGCGGTCATGTCGGGGTTACTGGCGGCTCCCTTGCTGTTGCCCCATCCGCCGTCCGGGTTCTGCGCTCCGCGATGCCACTGCACCGCACCCTCCGGTATCTCCGCGCCCGCGGCTTTGAGGGCGAGGATCCCGAAGGCGTTGGAGTTCACGGCGTCGCCGATGTTTCCGCCCGCGCCCTGATAGGACCTGACTTTCTCGAGCAGGTCCACGCCGCCAAAGGAGCGGGGGTCCTCGCCGGCAGCCGCCACGGCCAGGAGCGTGCGTTCGTAATCGGTCACGCTATGCCAGTTTCCGGACTGCGTGGCCAGGAAATCCAGGGGCGAACGCCCGTTCTTCCTGATCTCGCGGGGGTCCTTGCCGGCAGCCGATAGGGCCATGACACACCATGCCGTGGTGGCATCCTGTCCCGTCTCGCCGCGCCCCGGTTCGTGGAAACCACCGTCCGCGGCCTGGTTGGCGATCATGAAAGATACGCCCTCCGACGCGCCCGCATGCGCGTTCCGCGGTGCGGCCCACAAGGCGATGACCATCAGCGCAAGCGATACCGCGGTTGCAATCTCTCTAGCCCTGGCCCTCATCCTCGCGACCTCCTCTGGAACGGATGCGCCTTCCCCCTTAAGACCTGTATGCCGGCGATTGACTTTTCCCCTCCTTTGCAAGGGTAACCTCTCCCCTGGATCCGTGCCCGCGAAAAGGCTTGTCCCTTTTCCTCTCCCTGTTTCTATCCATCTCTGCTCATTTCCATCTCGGTCTCGGGAGCGATACCCGGCCGCGTTCCTGCCGCAAGACCCACTGAGCCTTCTCCGGCGTGGACATCGACCGCAAGCAAACCGTGGCTAGCTTCTCTTCCAGCCGCGGGAGAACGGCTCACAAGGCTGAAACCGTCCGTCCCTTCCCCATCCACCTCGAAGGCCACGGAGAACCGTGCGCGGAAACGCTCCAGCATGGTGACCACGGGAGTGGCAAGAACCGCGGCGAAGAGAAGGTTCCCAGCGGCATGAAAAGTGTCGAACCACAAGCTGGCCGCGCAGGCGGCAAGATAGGTCCTCAGGGTAAGGGGGTAGACGAAGGATACCCAGAACCACAGGTTCATGAACCATCCGAAGATATAACCCCATGCCGTGCAGGCCGCCGTCAACGCGTGAACGCGCGACCTCCCGCCCCGCAGTCGGGCCGTCAGCGCCCCCACCGCCCCCGCTCCACCCCATGCCAGCATCTGCCAGGGGGTCCATGGACCCTGTCCGAGGAAGAGATTGCTCAGAAGGGCGATGAGCGCGCCGGTCATGAAGCCCATC
>JACVJG010000063.1 GCA_015711875.1 Candidatus Solincola jinzensis
GCACCGCCATGAGCAGCACCAGGAAGAAGCCGTAAACGAAGGGGCTGGCCACCTTGAGGCGGCGGTAGTCGAAGCTCATCAACACCCCCATGAGCACCAGCCCGATGAGCAGGTTCACGGCGGTGCGCAGGACATAATAGGTGGGGTTGCCGGGTATGTCGTCGCGGGTGGCACTGTACTGGATGAGCATGCCGAATCCCACCAGGAAAAAGGTCAGGCCGAGCAGCGTCCAGTCCACATGGCGGATGGGCAGGCCGCTCAGGCGGCGCGCGACCTCGTCCGTCTGCCTTCGCTCCGTCACCTTGGGCGCGAGCACCCTGCCCAGCCTCTGCGGCATGCCCGCCTCCTTTTAATCTCCCACCGGCGGGCCGATCTGGCCCTGGCCCGGCTCTATGTTGTAGATGTACTCGAGGATACGGCGGGCAACCGGCGCCGCCATGGCGCCTCCGAAGCCGCCCTCCTCGATCATCACCACCACCACGTATTGCGGGTCGTTGGCGGGCGCATAGCAGGCGAACCACGCGCAGGGTTGCTTGCCCTGCACCTCCGCCGTGCCCGTCTTGCCCGCCACCGGAACTGCCTGGAGAGGAAAACCCTGGAAAGCGCCTGCCGCGGTGCCCTGCCCCGAGGTCACTCCGGAGAGAGCGGAACGTATCACCGCCAGCTTGTCCTTGTCCACGTGCACGCCCAGGATATTGTCGGCGCTGGTGATATCCCCTATCTTCTGCGGCTGAATGACCTCCACCGTCTCGCCCTGCCAGGTTATGATCTCTTTGCCCACGTGGGGGCGGAAAAAGGGGCCGCCGTTGGCGATGGCCGCGTACACGTTCGCGAGCTGCAAGGGGGTGACCAGCACGTCCCCCTGTCCCACCGCGAGATTGACGGTATCCCCGGGATACCAGCGCTGGTAGTCCGGGTTGCCCTGGTTGAACTCCCACTTCCACTGCGGGGTCGGCACCCTGCCCTCGAACTCGTTGGGCAGGTCCACCCCCGTCAAGCTGCCCAGTCCCGCCAGCCTGGCGTAATCCTGCAGCCTCGTCACCCAGCCTTCCCTCTCGCGGTTCTCGTAAAGAGAGTAACCAAGGTCGTAGAAGACGACGTCGCAGGACTCAACGATGGCGTTCACGAAGTCGATGGCCCCGTGCGTGCCCCAACAGGTCTTGGGGAACTGCTGGAACTCGCCGCGGTTGAAGACGTGATTGCAGTAGAAAGGCGTATAGGCCGTCACCCCGAGATCTTGAAGCGCGGCCATGGCCGTTATCACCTTGAAGGTGGAACCGGGGGGATACTGGCCCACGATGGCGCGGTTGTTGAGGGGGTAGTTGTTGGCGGGGTCGTTGAGGATGGCCCATTCCTCCTCGTCTATGCCTCCCACGAAGTTCTCCAGGTTGAAGGTGGGCTCGCTGGCCATGGCCAGTATCTCTCCGTTGCGCGGGTCCAGGACCACCGCCGCCCCGGCGGGCGCGGAATAGTTCCTCTCCCTTTCCTTGTCGTAATAAGTGCGCGCTCTCTCCATGCCCTCTCGCAAGGCGCTCTCCACCGCCTTCTGCAAGTCCTTGTCCAGAGTGAGGATGACCGTTTTCCCCGGGTTGCGCTCCTCCTCCCCCAGCACGCGCAGGGGCTTTCCCGAGGCGTCCACCTCCACGATGCGCTTCCCGTCTATGCCGCGCAGGGTGTCCTCGTAATACGCCTCCACGCCCGAGGTTCCCACGATGTCTCCCGCCTTGTACCCTTTGTCCTTGAGGGCCTTGAGCTGCTCCTGGCTGATCTGCCCCAGGTAACCGAGGACGTGGGCCGCCAGGGCCTCCTCGCCCTCGTGATATTCGCGCACCGGCATCTCGTCCGCCTCCACCCAGGGAAAATCCACCTGCCTCTCCGCGATGAAAAAATACACTTCGGGGTTCACGTCCTTTTTGATGAGCACGGGTTTATGGGGCTGTACCTCGTTTCCCTCCAGCTTCTTGAGTATGTCCTCGGGGCGCATATCCAGCATCTCCGCCAAGCGGGCTACCTCCCCTTCCTTGTCCTCGAGTTTCTCGAACTCCGTGGGAAGCACGAAGATGGACAGGGCCTGGCGGTTGATGACCATCTCCTTGCCGTTGCGGTCGAGGATATTGCCGCGGTTGGCCTCCAGGGGTACCTCGCGGATACGGTTGCCCTCCGCCATGACCTTATAATGATCGCCCTGCACCACCTGCAGAAACCATAACCGCACCACCAGAACCGCGAACAACGCCCCCAAGAACATCACGAAGAGGGTGAAGCGATGGACCATCGCTCCCTGCTGCTGCGGATTAACGGGCATGAGTACTCGCCCTTCCTCTCCTCATCGTCATTTGAGGGGCTTTTCCTCCCCCAGCGGCTCGTCCGGCGCAATGGCTGCTTACCATCATGTGCCTCACTGGAACATGAGGGACCTCTCCTCCCCCAGGGCGAAACGTCCGATCACCGGGTATATGGCCAGCGTGAGCAGCGCATTGTAAAGGGCCAGGCCGGCGATGATCCCGAAGCTGAAAGGAGGGCGTTCCTCCAGGCCCACCATGGCCCAGGTGGCGAACTTCACCAGCTCGTGGAGGACGGAGGCGAAGAACACGATGGCCATCGGCCAGGCCACCGACTTGGATACGATCCTCTGGCGCAACTCGCCGCTGAAATAGCCGATGATGGTCTTGGCGAAGGCGCCCACCCCCAACACCGCGGTGGAGAACACGTCCTCGAGCAGGCCACCGAAGAAGCCGAAAAGGGCACCCTGGCCAGGGCCCTCGAAAAGTGCCCAGCACACCGTGGCCACCAGCAGTACGTCCGGCCTCACCGTGCCCACGCTTATCTCCGGCGCCACCGTGAGCTGCACCAGCAAGGAGAGCACCAGCACCACGAAAAAGGTCAGTCTTCGGTGCACGACCACCTCACCTTTCCCCTGCCGCTTCGATGGGCGTGGTGCGCGGCGGCGGCGAAACCACCACCATCACCCGGTTCAAGCGCGTAAGGCGCGCGCGCGGCTCGATGACGATGCCCACCGAGAGATCAGCCCTGCGCTCGCTTATCTCGGTTATGTTTCCGACGGGGAGCCCCTCCGGGCAGGTTCCCCCCAGACCGGAGGTGACCACCAGGTCACCCGTCTTCACCTCAGCGTCCTGGTTGAGCAACTCCAGGCGCACCCCGCTCCTTCCCTCACCCCGCAGCACCCCCAGCTCCCCGTTGTTCTGGAGCATGGCTCCCACGGAGCTTTTCTCGTCCGTGATCAGCTGCACCACCGACGCCTCGGAGGTGCAGAGTATTATCCTTCCCACCAGGCTGCCATCCTCGCTCAGCACGGCCATGTATTCCTGCAGGCCGTCGGAATATCCCGCCCCTATCTGGATAGTCTGCTCCCAGATATCGGGGTTGGCCCCGATAACGTCCACCACCAGGAACTCAAAATCGGGGTTGCTCTCCTTCACGGCGATCATGCTCTTGAGATCCTCGTTCTCAAGCCTCAGGGCTTCAAGTTCATCCACCTTCTCCTGCAGGTCACGGACCTCTTCCCGCAGGCGGTCGCGCTCACCTCTCGCCTTTCCCAGATCCAGCACGAACCCGATGCCGTCCTTGACCGGGCTCAAGACCTTGCTCATGCCTTTCTGGAGAGGCGAGATGATATCCAGGGAGAAGCGCTGCAAGCGGTGGAACAACCCATCCTTGCTCTCGCGCGAATACACGGTGACCAGGAGGACGCAGATGACCACCAGGGTTATGACCAGAGCGCGCTGCCTGCGGTTCTGTCTTTCTATCATGATCGTCCGGCCCCGGTTCAATGCCGGGACGAGGAGATCAACACCTTCTTCATGATCTCGAACTCCTCGAGGCACTTGCCGGAACCCAGGGCGACGTCCGAGAGGGGCGAGCCGGTGACCTGCACCGGCATGGCCGTCTCATGGCGCAGCCTCTCGTCGAGCCCGGTCAGCAGGGCCCCTCCTCCCGTCAGCATTATCCCCCTGTCCATGATGTCGGAGGCCAGCTCCGGGGGCGTCTTGTCCAGGGTGGTCTTGACCGCATCCACTATGGCGGCTATGGGTTCCTCGATGGCCTCCCTGATCTCCTCCGCCAGCACCACGATGGTCTTGGGCAGGCCGGTGACGAGGTCCCTGCCCCTGATCTCCGCGTTGATCTCGTCGTCGACCGGGAACGCGGAGCCGATCTGTATCTTAAGCTCCTCGGCGGTCCTCTCCCCGATCATGAGGTTGTACTCGCGCTTGATGTAGTTGATGACCGCCTCGTCAAGCTCGTCTCCCCCGATGCGCACCGACTCGCTGGTGACGATGCCGCCCAGGGAGATAACCGCCACCTCCGTGGTGCCGCCGCCGATATCCACCACCATGTTGCCGGTGGGCTCGTGTATGGGAAGGCCCGCCCCGATGGCGGCGGCCATGGGTTCCTCGATGATGTAGGCGGCCCTGGCGCCGGCCTGGATGCAAGCCTCCTCCACCGCCCGTTGCTCCACCCCCGTGGTGCCCGAGGGCACGCAGACAACCACGCGCGGCCGCGCGAACAGCCTGCGTTTGTGCACCTTCTGGATAAAGTAACGCAGCATCTTCTCGGTCACGTCGAAATCGGCGATCACCCCGTCCTTGAGTGGCCTCACGGCCACGATATGGCCTGGGGTGCGTCCGATCATGCGTTTGGCCTCCGCTCCCACCGCGAGGATGGCGCCGTTGGAGGTGTTGATAGCCACCACGGAAGGCTCGTTGAGGACGATGCCCTTCCCTCGCACATAGACGAGGGTGTTGGCCGTCCCCAGGTCTATGGCCATGTCCCTTCCCAGCATCTCCCACGAAGAGAACATGAAATTCACCCTTCCATCATATATTTGACGGCCCGAAGGCCGCCTTTCGCGTACAGGGATATTCTATCATACACGGCTTTTCAACAACCCGACAGCCAATTCTTTTTAAATCACGCCGCAGTTTCAAGGCTCGCCTTCATCAACCGTAAAAAGCCTGCTCATTACATAGACGGAGCCATAAAGCAGGGCGTTCCACCGCACTTATCGCCGGCCCGGGCATGCCCGGGCGCGTGAGGCTCCGGGAAGGGGAAATGAAGCCGGCTCTCCCGCGCCGCACTCCGCTGAAGGCGCCGGCGAGGAGGATGCCGCCTTTCTGATCGCGTGCGAAGATCAAGCTCACGTAATAGATGGAGCGATTACGCGGGGGGTTTTCCGCCCTCGCCGTCTCCCCGAGCGCTCGCTAGCGCGTAAGGCCTTATGGAACCGAGGTGGAACCGGCATCCACACGCCGCGTGCTGCGGACGACGGTGGCGATGAGGATGCCGCCCCTCACAGGCCGGGAAAGAAGATGGCGATCTCTCGCGCCGCGCTCTCCGGGCCGTCGGAACCGTGCACGATGTTCTCGGTTATCCGCACCGCGAAATCTCCCCGTATGGTGCCGGGAGGCGCCTCCCTGGGATCGGTGGGGCCCATGAGCTTGCGCACCTGGGATATGGCCGCCTCACCCTCCAGCACCATGGCCACCACCTCTCCGGAGGTGATGAAGGAGAGGAGCTCGGGGTAAAAGGGTTTCTCCACGTGCTCCGCGTAGTGCCGCGCCGCCAGCTCCTCATCCACCAGGAGCATGCGCATGGCGACTATGCGCAGGCCCTGCCTCTCGAAGCGCGAGATAACCTCGCCCACCAGCCCGCGCCTCACGCCGTCGGGCTTGACCAGCACCAGTGTCCTTTCGATAGCCATCGTCTCCTCCGTGATCCCTCAGGGTCCGTTCATGGTTACCGCTAGATTCCCCATTGTCAACCATTCGCACGACACCGCCGCCAGGAATGATGCCCGGGCAGGCGTCCGGCCCCTATTCGGGCTTCAGGCCCAGCGCGCTTCGCGCTTCTCCCACCGTGTACAGCGAGCCGGTTACACAGACCAGATCGCTCACCGATGCCAGGGTGCGCGCGAACTTCACCGCTTCCCCCACTTGCTCCACCACCACGCAGTCCTTGCCGAGCCCCTTTACCATCTCCGCGAGGCGGTGAGCCGGGGTGGCGCGCTCGTCGGTGCTCTGGGTGGCCACCACGGTATGCGCGAGTGGCAGGAGCAGCTCGAGCATGGCGGGGGCGTCCTTATCCTCTAGTATGCCCACCACCAGGATGCAGCGCTCGTAATCCAGGTCGTTGGCCAGGGCCTGCGCCAGCCGGCCCGCGCCATCGGGGTTATGGGCGCCGTCAAGGAGAAGAAGGGGGTCGCGCGACACCACCTCCAGTCGCCCGGGAGATCTGACGCGCCGCAACCCTGCTTCCACCTCGGTGGAGGAGAGGGCCGCGAGGGTGCCGGCATAGCACTCGCATGCCGCCACCGCGCACGCCGCGTTCACCGCCTGGTGGTCGCCGAGCAGGGGGAGGAAGAGTTCCGGGTATTCGCGCAGCAGGCCCCTTATGCCCACCGCCTGCCCTATCTTTCCCGTTTCCACGCCGTAGGTGAGGCTGTAAAGAAGGGAGAAATCCCGCCCGTAGAGCTTGAGGTTGCACCTCTTCTCCTCGCAGGTCCTGGAGATAACCTCCAGGGCGCCGGGATCGCTCACGGCGGAGACCACGTAGCTGTCCTCCTTGATGATCCCCGCTTTCTCCCAGGCGATCTTCTCCAGTGTACCGCCCAGCTCCGCCACGTGGTCGAGGGCCACTCCGGTTATGACCTGGAGTCGGGAGTCGACCAGGTTGGTGGCGTCCCATCTCCCCCCCAGCCCCACCTCTATCACCCCCACGTCCACCTTGCGCTGGGTGAAATAGAGGAAGGCCATGGCGGTGGTGATCTCGAAGTAACTCAGTGGGTCGCCGGTCTCACGGTCCGTCTCCTCCACCAGGGGGATGACCTTTTCCAGCGTGGCGGCGAAATCGCGCTCCGAGATCGGCCTGCCGTCCACGCACACGCGCTCGGTGACGCTCTGCATATGCGGCGAGGTATACCGCCCCACCCTCTTTCCCGTCACCTCGAGGATGGAGGACACCATGCGCGCCACGGAGGTCTTTCCGTTGGTGCCGGTGATGTGGATGGAGGGGAACCTGAGCTGTGGGTCGCCCAGCTTGGCGAGGAGCACGCGTATGCGGTCGAGGCTCGGCTTGATGCCGTGCATCGCCGACTTTGAGAGGTACTCCTCCGCCGCCTTGAAATCCACCCCGCCTCCTGAAGTATCAGCTCTCGGACGGCAAACCGCCGGGCATGTCACGCCGGCTTGCCGTTTCCAGGCCCGTGGGCCGCGCTTGCCGCGCCCGCGTTATCGGGATATCCTGCGTCGCCTTCGAAGGCCCGGCGCTTCCCGCCCCCGACAAGCTCCTATCTCCCCCGGCCACACGCAGCCAACTTCTTAGCCAAAGGCACGCAGAGGCAATGCCCCTTATGCCGCATGACCATCGGCCCGCAAACCCCACCTGGGATTTTTTACCATAATATGCCATCTTGTGCAAGGTCAAGGACCTGACCCCTCTATTATCCTCAACTGCTCGCGCAGCTTCTCCATTTTCAGCTTGGCGTCGGCGAGCTTGCGCCGCTCCTTGCGCACCACCTCCTGCGGGGCCTTGGCCAGGAACTGGTCGTTGGAGAGCTTGGCCTGAAAACGTTTCGCCTCCTCCTCCAGCTTGGCGATCTCCCGCTTTATCCTGTCCGCCTCCTCGGAGAACCCCGCGCGCGCCAGGGGGATGAAGACCTCCACCCCCGCCGCAAGGCCACGCGCGTAGGAGGACGGATCTTCCACCCTTTCCGCCATCTCCAGCGAGGAGAGACGCGCCTGCGAGGTGACATACTCCATGTGCCGCTCCAGCAGCCCACGCCGTCCCTCCTCGAGGGGAACCGCCAGGGCGGCGACGCGCTCGCCGGGGCGCAGCCCCATCTCCGAGCGCAGGCGGCGCATGCAGGTGATGACCTCCCTGAGGGCGTTCATCTCCTCCTCCGCCTCCTCGTCCAGTAGCTCCGGGCGCGGCCGGGGCCAGGGGGCGGTCACCAGCGACTCTCCCTGGTGGGGCAGGCGCTGCCATATCTCCTCGGTGATGAAGGGCATGAAGGGATGCAGCAGCCTCAGCGCCTGCTCCAGCACCGTCCACAGCACGCGCTGCGCCGTCCTCTTCCCGGCGCCTTCCTCCCCGTAGAGGCGCAGCTTGGAAAGCTCCACGTACCAGTCGCAGAAATCGCTCCAGAAGAACTCGTAGAGGGCACGGCAGGCCTCGCTGAAATTGTAAGCTTCGCAATACTCATCCACGCTGGAGATGAGGCGGTTGAGGGCGGAGAGTATCCAGCGGTCGGCCAGGGTAAGCTCCAGCCCCTCCTCCTCCGTAGCCCCGGGCTCGAAATCCTGCAGGTTCATGAGGGCGAAGCGCGAGGCGTTCCATATCTTGTTGCAGAAGTGGCGGCTGCCCTCGATCCTCTCCTCGGAAAGGTAGACGTCGCGACCGGGCACGGCGATGTGCCCCAGGGTGAAGCGCAGGGCGTCCGCCCCGTATTTCTCTATCACTTCCAGGGGGTCGATGACGTTCCCCGAAGACTTGCTCATCTTCTTGCCGGATTCGTCGCGGATGAGAGCGGTGACGAAGACGTCGCGGAAAGGAACGTCGCCCATGAAGTGGATGCCCAGGAACATCATGCGCGCCACCCAGAAGAAGATGATGTCGAAGGCGGTGACCAGCACCGAGGTGGGGTAGAAATACTTCAGCTCCGGGGCGTCGTCCGGCCAGCCCAGGGTGGAAAAGGGCCACAGCCCGGAGGAGAACCAGGTGTCCAGCACGTCCGGGTCCTGCTCCAGCTCCCCGCCGCAGGGGCACGCCGAGGGATCCTCGCGTGAGACGATGACCTCGCCGCACTTCGCGCAGTACCACGCCGGTATGCGGTGCCCGAACCAGAGCTGGCGGGATATGCACCAGTCGCGGATGTTGTACATCCAGTCGAAGTAGATCTTCTCCCAGCGGGCGGGCACGAAGCGGGTCCGCCCCTCCTCCACGGCGCGGATGGCCGGCTCCGCCAGCTCCTTCATGGACACGAACCATTGCCGGGAGAGGTAGGGCTCGATCACGGTATGGCAGCGATAGCAGTGCCCCACGGCATGAACATGTTTTTCCACTTTCTGGATATAGTGCATGTTCTCCAGGTCGCGCACCACGGCGTTGCGCGCCTCGTAGCGGTCCAGCCCGGCGTAGGGGCCGCCGTTCTCGTTCACCACCGCCTCGGGGGTGAATATGTTGATCTCCTCCAGGCCGTGCCTGCGACCCATCTCGAAGTCGTTGGGGTCGTGGGCCGGGGTTACCTTCACCGCCCCGGTGCCGAACTCCGGGTCAACGAAATCGTCGGCGATGATGGGTATCTCCCGCCCCAGCAGAGGGAGGATCGCTGTCATTCCCACCAGGTGGCGGTAGCGATGATCTCGGGGGTTCACCGCCACCGCGGTGTCCCCGAGCATGGTCTCGGGGCGGGTGGTGGCGACGTGGAAATGCTCGTCCGAGTCCTTGACGTCGTAGCGTATGTACCAGAGCTTGCCCTCCAGCTCCTCGTGCTCCACCTCGATGTCCGAGATGGCGGTGAGGCAGCGCGGGCACCAGTTCACGATATAGTAACCCTGGTAGATGAGGCCCTCCTCGTAAAGGCGCACGAAGACCTCGCGCACCGCCCGCGAGCAGCCCTCGTCCATGGTGAAGCGCTCGCGCTCCCAGTCGCAGGAGCAGCCCATGCGCTTTAGCTGCCTGATGATGGTGCCGCCGTATTTCTCCACCCACTGCCACACCCGCTCCAGGAAGGCCTCGCGCCCGATCTCCCAGCGATTGGTGCCCTCCGCGGCCAGGTTGCGTTCCACCACCGCCTGGGTGGCGATAGCGGCATGGTCGGTGCCGGGCAGCCAAAGGGTCTCGTAACCCTGCATGCGGCGACGTCGGACTATGAAATCCTGCAGGGAATTGTTGAGGGCATGTCCCAGGTGCAGCGACCCCGTGACGTTGGGAGGGGGGATGACGATGGTGAAGGGCTCTCTCTCCGGGTTCACCTCAGCGTGAAAGTATCCCTTCTCCTCCCAGAAGGCGTACCA